>DASUUK010000112.1 GCA_036374135.1 Euzebyales bacterium | reverse complement strand
CGCATCGAAGGTCGACCATCAGACGTCGTTTGCCGGCGTGGATCGCCTCAAGCTCCACACGCTGCTGGTCGAACGAGAAGATCCCACGGCGCGCCATCATGTCGCGGTACTCGTGGGTCACAGGTCGCCTAACCCGAGCCGGCGGGCTTCTCGGCCACCCTGCGTTCGGACGTTGCGCGGCTGTACCGGTCGATCATGTCGCGGCGTGACCAGCCGGCGGTGACCATGAGCCCTTGTTCGGATCCGCCTGCGTCGAGCCAGCGGCCGGCGAACGTGTGCCGCAGCATGTGCGGGTGGAACGGTGTGATGCCCGCGACCCTCGCGCGTTTCTTCAGGCTGCGCCACAGCGCGTCGTACGCGAACCCGTAGCCGCGTTCGCCCAGCCACAACGTCGGCCCGTCAGCGCGGACATGACGGCGTCTGGCGCGCATGTACCGGTCGATCGCCGCGCCGGTCGCCGGTCCGAACGGGACGTGTCGGCCTTTGCCGCCCTTGCCGCGTCGGACGACCGCGAGCCCGCGGGCGAGGTCGACGTCGTGGACGGTCATGTTGATGACCTCACCGGCGCGGGCGCCGGTCTCGCACATAAACCGGATGATCGCCTCGTCGCGTTTGCACGCCAGCGTCTTCCCGGCGCACACCTTGATCAGCGCGCGGAGCTGGTCGTCGTCGAGCTCGTCGACAACGGTCGTGTCCAGCTGGGGCGGTTTGACCTTGACGAGCCGGTCGTGGTCGATCTCGTCCTCGTCAGCGAGCCACGCGGTGAACCGGCGGACGGCGAGTTGCCGCAGCCGGGCGGTGGCGGGTGCGCGTCCGTTGTCGAGCAGGTGGTTCGTGAACGCGGCGACGGTGTCCGGGTCGAGCGCGGGTGCGATGTCCTGGTCGTGGCACCAGTCGAGGAACTGTTCGACGCCGGCGCGGTACACGGCGCGGGTCTTCTCGCTCTTGCGTTCGGCGGCCATCCGCAGCAGCCACGAGTCGAGGAGGGCGCGGAGGTCGTTAGCGTCGAGCATCGCCGATATCTTGACCTAGTACGGCATGCTATGCAAGTATGTGGCGTGCGACCGGCGAAACCGCTGGTCACACCGCTAGACCGGTCCGAGCGTTAGTCGAGGTAGTAGTCGGGAAGCTCGACGGAACGGCTGCGCCAGCGGGCGGTGACGTCGACGACCGCGGTCTCGAGGTCGCCCCGCAGGCCGGTGCCGTCGAACAGGGCGACCCAGTGATGTGCGACCGCCGCGAGCGGGTCCGCGTCGTGCACGACGTAGGTTCGCGACGACCTCGTCGCGCCGGCCCACGCGGTTGTCGCCCGCTGGAGCGCACCCTCGTCTTCCGGCACCACGGACAGCACGTTGGCGTACGCGCCGACCTCGTGGGCGCGGCGGGCGGCATCCGCGCCGACGAGCGCGACCACGGTCGTCGAGATGCGCTGCATGCACCGATGGTGCCACCGCCGCGGCGGGCCGGTGACGGTCCGGTGCATCGGCTCGCCACGTACGCTCGTCGTCGTGACCGTTCACGTCCTCGACCGCGCGCAGGCCCGGCGCCTTGCTGTGCACGCCCAGCTGCTGAGCGCAGACCGTCCGACCGATCTCGTGGCCACCGTCGAGCATCTGACGCTGCTGCAGATCGATCCGACGGCGGCGGTCGCGCCGAGCGCGGACCTCGTCGCGTGGAGCAGGCTGGGTTCGTCCTACCAACCCGAGCAGTTGCGGGCCGCGCTGGAGCAGCACCGCACCCTGTACGAGCTCGACGCGATGGTGCGGCCGATGTGCGACCTCGGATTGTACCTCGCCGACATGGCGGAATGGCCGCGGTACGAGCGGGCACGAACGTGGCTGGAGGCCAACGACCGGTTCCGCCGCGACGTGCTCGATCTGCTCGGGTCCTCGGGCCCGCTGCTGTCGCGGGACATCCCCGACAGCTGCGTGCAGCCGTGGTCCTCGACGGGTTGGACCCACGACCGCAACGTGACCCAGATGCTGGAGTTCCTCATGATGCGCGGTGAGGTCGCGATCTCCGGCCGCCGCGGTCGGCAGCGGGTGTGGGATCTCGCCGAGCGCGTGTACCCCGACGATGTCACCGCGGTGCCGTCCGATGAGGCGCGCCGACAGCGTGACGCGCGACGTCTGCGTGCACTCGGCGTCGCGCGGGAGGCGACCCGGACGGTGCCGGGCGAGCCGTACGCGGTTGGTGAGGCCGGTGAGCCGGCGACCATCGACGGCGTGTCCGGGACGTGGCGGGTCGACCCGGAGCTGCTGGACCGGTCGTTCGAGGGGCGGACCGCACTGCTGTCGCCGTTCGACCGCCTCGTCCATGACCGCACGCGGGCGCTCGAGCTGTTCGACTTCGAGTACGTGCTGGAGATGTACAAGCCGAAGGCGAAGCGCCGATGGGGCTACTTCGCGATGCCGGTGCTGCACGCCGACCGGCTGGTCGGCAAGCTCGACGCCCGCGCCGACCGCAGGCGTGGGGTCTTCGAGGTGCACGCCGTCCACAAGGACGTGCCGTTCGATGCGGCGACCACCGACGCGGTCCGTGCAGAGATCGAGCGGTTGGCCGCCTGGCTGGAGCTGGAACTCGTCGGCATCTGAGGTCCACGACCCTCATCGGGCGACCACCGACGGGTGGCCCGTCGGCGTGCTCGGATGCCGGGGTGCCGTGCCATGGCTCCCACCGAACCCACGATCCGTTGCCAGCCTCCTACCAGGTGCCGCCCTGATCGTGGCTCCGGTCGAGCAACGACAAGGCGGTGACAACCATGAGATCGACCACCAGATGGCTCGCCGGCGCCGGCGCCGGCGCCTCGGCAGTACTGCTGCTGGGCGTGGCCGTGCCGGCGCTGGCACAGGACGCCACGGCCAGCGAACAGGCGGCCCGCACCTGACTCCCCGCAGTCAGCGGCTGCTCAGCCGGTTCACAGCCAACTCCCAGGCAGACGATGCATCATCTGGACCATGACCACCACGCCCGCGTCCCGCATCCTGGTCGTTGACGACGAGGAGAACATCACGTTCCTGCTCCGGTCGGCCCTGCGCCACTTCGGCTTCGATGTCGACGTCGCGTCCGACGGCCGGAGCGCACTGCGGACCGTGCGCGCGCAGCCGCCGGACCTTGTCGTGCTCGACGTCATGTTGCCCGACGTCGACGGTTTCGAGATCTGCCGTCGGATGCGCGACGAGGGCATCGACACGCCCGTGCTGTTCCTGACCGCGCGCGATGGCAGCGACGAGGCGGTCCGCGGCCTGACGCTCGGCGCGGACGACTATGTGACCAAGCCGTTCAGCCTCGAGGAGGTCGTCGCGCGGGTCCAGGCGTTGCTGCGCCGGAGCGGCGGCCGGACCAGGGCGTCCAAGCTGACGCTAGCCGACCTCGAGATGGACGACGATGCCCATGTTGTGCGTCGTGCGCGCGAGGTGATCGATCTGTCGCCGACCGAGTACAACCTGTTGCGGTTCCTGCTCAGCAACACCGGTCGCGTGATGTCGCGCGCGCAGATCCTCGATCACGTGTGGGAGTACGACTTCGGCGGCAACGACACGGTCGTGGAGACCTACATCAGCTACCTGCGCAAGAAGATCGACAGGTTCGACCCGCCGTTGATCCACACGGTCCGCGGCGTCGGCTACACGCTGCGGGTGACGTAGGTGTCGCTGCGGCGGCGGCTGCTGCTGGCGTGCGCCGCGGTCGCGGTCGTGCTGTTCGTCGCCGACGTCGCGCTCGCGTCCACGTTCCGTTCGTTCCTGCTGGACCGGCTCGACCGGCAGTTGACCGTGGCCGCGGAACGCATCGCGGACCCGTCACCCGGGCGGCCCGGCGCCGACGGGCGACGCGGCCCGCGCCGCATCGCTCCGCCGCGGTCGGGCAACCCGGCCTTGAGCGAGTACTACATCGGGCTCGCGGCCGCCGACGGCACCATCGTCGAGGTGCTCGGCGATCCGCTGTCGGCGCAGGCACTGCCCGAGCCGGCGCCCGACGCGGTGGCGGAGGCGGCGTCACCCGGCGACGACGTCGTGCCGTTCGACGCCGAGTCCGCCGACGGGGACGGCTGGCGCCTGGTGGCGGTTGACGCCACCGGCCGGGGGGAGCCGATCGTCGTCATTGGCGGCCCGCTGCGCGAGGTCGACTCGACGTACGCACGGATGGTCGTGGTGCTGGCGGTGGCGACGGTCGCGGTGCTGGTGACGCTCGTGGTGGTGGCGTGGTGGTTGCTGCGCCACGGCGTGCGGCCGTTGGCGACGATGACGACCACGGCCGAGGCGATCGCCGACGGCGCGTTGTCCGAGCGGGTGCCCGCCATGGATCCGCGGACCGAGGCTGGGCGACTCGGCGACGCGCTCAACACGATGCTCGGCCGGATCGAGCACGCGTTCGCCGAGCGGGCCGCATCCGAAGATCGTCTGCGGCGGTTCGTCGCCGACGCATCACACGAGCTGCGGACGCCGTTGACCTCGGTGCGTGGGTATGCGGAGCTGTACCGCGCGGGCGCCCTCGCGGAGGACGACGCGATCGACGACGCCATGCGCCGCGTCGAACAGGAGGCGGCGCGCATGAGCGACCTGGTCGACGACCTGCTGCTGCTGGCCAAGCTCGACGAGGGCCGTCCCCTGCGGCACCGCACGGTGCGGCTCGACCGGTTGGCCCTGGACGCGGTCCGCGACGCCTCGGCCGCGCATCCGTCGCGGTCGATCAGCTGCACCGCTGACCCGGTCCAGGTCGTCGGTGACGAGGCCCGACTACAGCAGGCGCTGGCGAACCTGCTGACGAATGCGTGCACGCACACGCCACCGGACGCGACGATCGACGTCGCCGTACGGCGCGATGGATCCTCGGCGGTGGCCGAGGTCGTCGACGACGGCCCCGGCATGTCCGCCGAGGTCGCGGGACGCGTCTTTGAGCGGTTCTACCGTGCGGATCCGGCTCGTGCGCGCACGAGCGGCGGGTCCGGACTGGGCCTGGCGATCGTGGCCGGCATCGCGGAGGCGCACGGCGGCACGGCAGAGGTCGAGTCGTCGCCCGGGCACGGTTCCCGGTTCCGGCTGCGTCTGCCACTGCCGGTCCCCGAGACGCCCGGGCGCATCGATTGACGTCGGCGGTCACAGCCAACCCGGGGCCGACCGCAGGGGCGTGCACGGAGGTCTCCGCGCGTGGGTGCAGCTCGACCGCTACTGAGATCTGGGTGATCCGCTCGCCCCGACATGGGCAGCCGCCACGGATGGGCCGCCATCTGCGGCGCACGACACTGCGGAGCAGCCGGCCACCCGTCCGGCGTACCGTAGCCCCTGTCGGAGCGCCGCCATGTCCACGACCGCCGCCCCTGTCGCCACCCCTCTCGTCGAGCCGTCGCTCCGGCGTCCGCGTCGCGTCCCCCACGTCGCGCGGCCTGCGACGCTCGCGGCGGCGGCGACGTTCCTGGCCATCGCGTTGCCGCTCGGGATGCTGGGCGTGGTGTGGCCCGACGCGCGGCTCGAGCTCGGCCGGTCGCTCGGCTCGCTCGGGGTCGTCACGTCGACCTATGGACTGGTGCGCCTGCTCACAGCGACGAGCGGTCGCCCCATCGCGCGGCGGGTGGGCATGGGACGAGCCTTCGTCGCTGGACTGGTGGGTCTCGCCGCCTCCGGCGCGGCGCTGGCACTGGCGCCGACATGGTCGCTGTTCCTCGCCGCGACGGTTGCGCTCGCGTTCACGGGCGGCGTCGTCGACTCGCTGGTCGCCCTGTACCTCAGCACGCGGGGTGACGTCGCCGACGCCGGGCTGGTGCACGGCATGTTCGGCGTCGGCGCATCCGTCGGACCGCTGGTCGTCGCCACGCTGCCCGGATGGCGGTCGGCGCTGGGTGCGGCGGTGGTCGCTACGATCGCCGCGATGGCCGTCGCGGTTCAGGCGCGTACATCGTGGCCGGCTCCGGCGGGTGGGCAGTCGCGCGTCGTGCCCCGACAGGCGTCGCCGCCGCGCCGGCGCGTGGCGGTGTCGGTGGGCGTCTTCGTGGCCGCCGTCGCCGTCGAGGTCACCCTCGGCCAGTGGTCGTACGCCTGGCTGACCGAGGCCCGCGGCGTGACGGCCGCTGCCGCAGCACTGGCGGTTTCGGCCTTCTGGGGCGGCAGCACGGCGGTGCGACTGGTCATGTCGCGACCGCGCATCGCGGCGCTCATCGAGCGGTGGGGACTGGCGTCGTCCGGCGTCGTTGCCGCGGCCGTCCTGAGCACGCTCGCGGTGCTTCCGGCCCTGCCGGACCCGGTCGCCGTCCTGGCGTTCGGGATCATGGGTGTGGCGTTGGCGCCGGTCGTGCCGACGCTGTTCGCGAAGACCTCCGCCCGCGTCGGTGCCGCCGGTGCGGAGCGCATCGCCGGTTGGCAGCTGTTGGCGTTCAACGTCGGCGCGGTCGGTCTCACCGCGCTGACCGGGGTGCTCGTTGACGGCATCGGGGCCGGCGTCGTCGTGCCGGTCGTCACCACCGTGCTCGTCACGTTCACGCTGCCGTTGCTGCGCGCGGCGGACCGCCTGCACCGCGGGGCGTGACCGACCCGACGTCGGACCGCCACGCATCGGACCGGATGCCGACGTCCGACCCGGGCGTCGATCTCCGGCGCGCGGGTCGGGCTCCTCGACGGGCAGGGACCGTCACATGCCGCGCTCGGCCACCAGCCGCCCCGCGGCCACCGCTTTGACCAGCGCTTCGTGGTCGCGCTCGGTCTGGTCGGCGTAGGCGCAGGCGAAGGTGCACAGCGCCGCGTCGACCTTGTGGGACCTGCCGAGGTAGCCGACGATCATCGACGCGCCGCTGGTGCGCGCGTGACCCTTGGCGAGCAGGCGCCCGCAGATCGCGGCGTAGTCGGCCATCGCCTGCGGCTTGATCTCGTCGATGCGGATCCGGCCCTTCATGTTGCGGAACTGCCGCACGTAGAACTGCCGCCCGTCGACCGTCGTCCATCCGAGCAGCGGATCGCTGACCGTCTGCAACGCCTGCTGGTACTCGACGACCCGCTGCCCCTGGTGGTCGTGCCAGGCACGGTCGCCGTGGACGAACCGCGCGATGACCGACCGGCGCGCCTGCTTGAGCTGAAGGAAGATGACGTCGTCGGGGCTGGAGCCCTCCAGCAGCGCGACGTAGGCGCGCAGCCCGACGCTGCCCACGCCCACGACCTTGTGCGCCACGTCGACCAGCGTGTAGCCGCCGACCAGTCGTCGCCAGTGCGGCGCGAGGGTCAGCAGGTAGCGGTCGAGCGCCTCACCCAGGTCCTCACGCTCGAGGTCCGACAGCCGCGTGATCAGCGGTGGCTCCTCGACGATCCGGCGACGGTGACCTTGATCCTCGGTGAACCGCGGCAGCGCGCGGTCGCTGGTGCGGCTGCGCGCCCGCTTGGCAGCCTTGGTGATGCGCTTGCGCAACGCCTTGGTGTCGGCGAGCTCGGTGAGCTGGTCACGGTCGAGCCGTTGGAACGAACGGGTCAGCAACGGCTGCTCGTACAGCTGCCACATGTGCTCGCGGTACGCGGCGCTGCACGCGGTGACCGCCTCGGCGCACTGGTCCTCGTCGTCACCGTTCCCACGCCCGGCGACCCAGATGCTGGCGACCAGTCGGCGCAGATCCCACTCCCAGCTCCCGGGGTGGGCCTCGTCGAAGTCGTTCATGTCGAGCACGAGCTGCTGCTCGGGCGAGGCGTAGAAACCGAAGTTGCCGAAGTGGGCGTCCCCGCCGATGACCGGCGTGATGCCCGTCGCCGGCAGGTGCGCGAAGTCGTGGGCCATCACGATCGCTGTGCCGCGCAGGAACCCGTACGGCGACGCGGTCATGCGCCCGACCCGCACGGGGACCAGCCAGTCGATGCGGCCCTTGTGGTTCTCGTCGATCAGGTCGACGGGATCCCTACGGTCGGGCGGCGCCGACCAGTCCGCGAGCGACGAGCGTGGCGCCTCCCGGCGCAGGGCCTTTCCCAGTGCCCGCCGCTGCTCCCGTGGGATCGGGCGGCCGCGGACCGACGCGTACGGCGTGCTGTCGGCCATCTCGAGGACCACGTGGCCGCCGATCCCGTTCGCGCTGTCACTCATCGGCACCTCCGGGACCGCTCGGCAGCGGGTCGTCGCGGGCGCGGCGCCACCTCGGCGATCGGCACACCTTCAGACCGTGGGTCGGCACACCGGACACCGCGTCCCGACCGGAGTGTGGCAGACGGTGTCGCGGGCCGTCCACCGCCTGGCGGCGGTGAGGCCACCCGCCGCGACCCCGCTGCAACCCCGCTGCGGTCATCGCATCGCACCGCGCACTTGCATCCCGACGCCTGGGCGTCGACCCTAGGCGTCCGGACGGGTGAGGTGTGGCGATGATTCGAACGCCTGATCAGCGTCTGCGGGTCTTCGTCTCGTCGACGCTCGGTGAACTCGCAGCGGAACGGGCCGCGGTGCGCCGCGCGGTCGAACGGCTCCGGCTGTCGCCGGTGATGTTCGAGCTGGGTGCCCGGCCGCACCCACCGCGCGAGCTGTACCGCGCGTACCTGGCCCAGAGCGACATCTTCGTCGGCGTCTACTGGCAGCGCTATGGCTGGGTGGCGCCGGGCGAGACGCTCTCAGGTCTCGAGGACGAGTACCGGCTCGCAGGCGGATTGCCGCAGCTCGTCTACCTCAAGGAGCCTGCGTCCGACCGCGAGGAGCGGCTGATCGCGCTGCTCGACGACATCCGGGACAGCGACCGGACCTCGTACCGTCACTTCAGTGGTCCTGACGAGTTGGAGGAGCTGGTCTCCCGCGATCTCGCCGTGCTGCTCAGCGAACGGTTCGCGACCGACCGGGTCACCGAGGCGCTACCGCGCGCGCCGGTGCCCATCCCGCTGACGCCGACGATCGGGCGGGACGAGGTCGTCGCCGAGGTCACCAGGCTGCTCGATGGCGGTGCACGACTGCTCACCATCACGGGTCCCGGCGGCGTCGGGAAGACACGCGTCGCGCTCGAAGCGGCACACGGCCTGGCGGCGCGCGGTGACGGTCAGCCCGTGCACTTCGTCGGACTGGCGCAGGTCGCAGCGTCGTCGCTGGTGATGTCCACGATCGCCGACCAGTTGGGTGTCCGCGGTACGACCACGCGCGGTCCGGTCGACGCGCTCGTCGCCCACTTCGGCGACGCGCCGGTGTTGCTCGTGCTCGACAACCTCGAGCAGGTCATCGACGTGGGCGACGATCTGGCGCAGCTCCTGCAGCGCGCGCCGCGCGTCCAGATGCTGCTGACGAGCCGGCAGGCTCTACGGATCCGGGGCGAGCGGGAGATCACGATCGCGCCGCTCGACGTGCCCGACCCCGGGGACGCCGTCGACGCGGTCGGCCGATCGGCGGCGGTACGGCTGTTCGTCGACCGGGCGCGCGCCCTGAGCCGCCCCTTCGCGCTCGGCCCGGACAACGCCGAGGTGATCGCCGAGCTGTGCCGTCGGGTGGGGGGCCTCCCACTGGCGATCGAGCTGATCGCCGCGCGACTGCGCCTCCTGTCGCCGCAGTCCGTGCTCGATCGCCTCGGCACGGCCCTGGACCTGTCGACCCCCGGTGGTGACCTGCCCAACCGCCAGCGGACGATCCGCGCAACGTTGGACTGGAGCCATGACCTGCTCGATCAGCGCGAGCAGGCGTTGTTCGCGCGCATCAGTGTCTTCCAGGGCGGGGCTACGCTGGACGCCATCGAGCGCGTCTGCGCGACGGAGGACGGCCACGTGCTCGACGCGCTCGCGGGCCTGCTGGACAAGAGCCTGGTCATCCAGGGCGATCAGACGGTCGGCGACGATCCGCGGTTCCTCATGCTCGAACCCGTGCGCGCCTACGCGTGCGAACGGCTCGACGCGAGCGGCGAGGGCGCGCGCATGCGCCGCCGCCACCTCGACCACATCAGCCGGCTGGGGCGTGAAGCACAGCCGTACCTGTGCGGACCCGGCCAACGCCGGTGGGCGGCGCGGTTCGACGCAGAGCGTGCCAACATGCGCGCGGCCATCGCGACGGGCCTCGAACTGGGGCAGATCACGGTCGTCCTGCGGCTCGTCTGGGACACCCTCGTCTACTACTACATCCGTGACGCGATCGACGAACCGCGGCAGTGGATGCGGACCATTGCCGGGCATCGCGCCGACCTCGATCCCACGGGGCGGGCGCTGCTCGACGTCGCCCTGGTGGTCGTGGGCGAACCGCCCGCAGGCGAGGATCTCGCGGATGTGCTCGGTCGGGCGGCGCAGGTCTTCGACGACGACGGGCTCGACCTCGAAGCGGCGGTCAGCTGCCTCTACCTCGGCCTGCACTGCTGGCAGGCCGGTGACGTCGTGGGGGCCGTGCAGGCGCTGAAGACCTCGTCAGCGCGGTACGCCGCGATCGACCACGACTGGGGCGTGGCGATCGTCGAGGCCGTGCTGGGCGTCGTCCGGGCCGGGACAGGGCAGTGCGATGCAGGATCGGCGCACCTGGAGCGGTCGCTCGACCGCGCACGCCGCATCGACAACCGGCCGTTGATCGCGCAGGCGCTGCACGGCCTTGCGCTGGTCGACGCCCTCGACGGCCGGCTGGACGCGGCGCGCGACCGGCTCGACGAGGCCGCCGGCATCGTGCTGGTCGACCGGTCGGTGACCGCCGCGACCTACTGCCTCGAGGTCATGGCCGTGATGGCGGAAGCACGCGGTGATCTCGAGGAGGCCGCACGGCTGATCGGTGCCGCCCGCGGGGCACGACGCCGGCTGGCCATCCCCGAGTGGACCGCGGCGGCCGATCTGGTCGAGCCAACCGTCCAGGCGATCCGTGCCGCGTTGCCCACTGACAGCGGCGATGCGGCCTTCGAGAGCGATGCGCACAGCGATGTCCTCGCCGTCTTCGACGCCGGTGTCCGACGTCACGCCGAGGCCGCGGCAGGCGACGCGACCTGAGTTGCGGACGTGGCCGGGCGGATCAAGCGGTTCCGAGCCGCTCGGCCAATGTCGCCAGCATGGCGATCGCCACTTCCGGACGACCCTCGATGATCGCGCGGAACGCGTCCGCATCCAGGGCCAGACCCTCCGCGCCGTCGCTGTCGGCGATCACGTCGGCGACGCGCGGACGTCCGCGGAGCAGTGACAACTCACCCACGTGGTCGCCCGGACCGTAGGTGCGCACGAGGGTGCGGGTGCCATCGTCTTGGCGGCTGATGCGCACCCGGCCGTCGGTGAGGATGAACATCTCGTCACCGGTGTCGCCCTGGTGGTAGATGGTCTCGTCCGGCCCGTAGACACGTTCGGCGCAGTGCCCGGCGACGTGCTGCAGGTCCTCGGGAGGCAGGTCTGAGAACATCGGCACCTGCTGCAGCGCCAGGATCGTGTCGATCAGGCCGCGGGAGCGGTCGTGCTGCGTCACGACAACCTCCTCGTCACCGCGCAGCGCATCGGCGACCAGAGCAGCGCCGTCGCGCCGCGCGTGTTCGGACACCAGGGACCGTAACGCGTCGACGTGGTCGACGGCGGCACGCACCGCGAGCGCGCGCAGCCAGACGTCGGGATCGTCGAGGATGTCCCAGGTCAGCACGTTTCCGGCGGGCGACACGGGATCGGGGTCGTCCTCGAGGAGCGGGAGGACATGCCGTGTGAGCGGTCGGTCGCCCAGGCTGTCGATCGCTTCGATCGCCTGCGCCCGTACCTGCGGATCCCCGGCGCGCACGCCACGCGTGAGCAGGTGCGCCGTGGTGCCGCCCGCCAGGCTCTCCAGGGCGAGCAGCACGCCGCGCAGTGCCTGCCATGCGCGCAGCTCCAGCACGCGGTCGAGATAGTCACGGCTCGGCGCCGGCGTGGTGATGATCGATGGCAGCTCCGCCCGGTAGCCGCGGATCGCCTCCGCCCGCTCCGCACGCTGGATCGCCCACTGGACGATGGCCCCGTGAGCGGCCGGCTCGCCCCGCAACGCGCGGACCGCTGCGGCCTGCGCCGCAGCTGATCCGTCCCGCAGGATCGTGAGCAGCTCGGCGGTGCATGAGCGGTGTCCACGCAGCAGGTCGGCCACGCCCTCGCGGACACGCGGGTCGTCGTCGCCGAGCAGCGGCAGGATCGTGGCGAGCGCTCCGACGCCGCGCGCGGCCAGCGCCGTCGCCGCCGGCAACCGGACCGATGGCCGACTGTCGGCCGTCAGGTCGTCGATCGCGGGCAGCGCCGCCGCGTCCGGCCACGCGGTCGCAACGTCCAGGGCCGCGACGAGGTGCTGCTCGTCCGGGGATCCGAGCAGCTCGGCGATCACCTGCAGACCGGCGTCGCCACGCTCGGCCGCGGCGGCCGCCGCGCGCACGAGCGGGTCCGGGTCGCACAGCGCAGCCGAGATCACCCCGCCGCCGTGCGGCCCATGGCGGACCGCCCCCACCGCGGCGCGCCGCACCCGGGCGTCGTCGTCGGTGAACGCCGCGGTCGTGGCCTCAACCGCCTGCGGATCGTCGATGTCGCCGAGCAGCGCCACCGCGGTCGCCCGCACCTGTGGGTCTTCATCGGTCGCCGCGTGCAGCAGCAGCTCAACGGGTGGGTCGTCGAGGATCCCGACCAGCTGCACCGCTCTGCGCCGACGGGCGACCTGGTCGTCGGACACAGCCGCGCGCAGCGCGAGCCGGGCGTCCCGACCCGGCACGGGCGGAGCGGGACTACGTGCGGCGACGTCGAACACGTCAACGATGCCTCTGCGGAGCGCCGCGAGCAGGTCAGTGACGTAGGCGGGCCGCATGCGGACGGCCACGACGGTCGTAGCGATGGCCGTCAGCGCGCCGATGAGCGACAGCCATTGGATCGGCAGGTCGGCGATGCCCAGCGTCAACGCCACCCCCGACGCGGTGACGCCGAGCTGGGTGGGCACCGCCGTCACGAAGGCCATCACCTGCCCGCGGACTGGTGGCCGCACGACGTTGAACAACCCCTGCCACGCTGTGCCGCCGATGGCGTTCACCGCCACCCACTGCATGGCGCGCACCAGCGCTGCGGTCACCAGCGTGAACGAGACGGCCCACAACGCGAACCCGATGCCGTACAGCACCGGCACGACGAGCACGGCGCCGACGACGCCCACAACGCGCAGCAACCGGTTGGTCAGCAGCAGCGATACCAGCAGGGACGCCGCGGTGGCGAGCGCCGAGAAGTAGCCCAGGAACCCCGCAACCTGCGCGTCGCTGCCGAAGCTGTCGGTGACGACCTCGGCGAAGGGAACGACCACCAGGAAGAACAGCACCGACAGCGCGAACGCGGCGACGGATGTCAATCGGAACAGGCGCGAGCCGCGGGTCGCCCGCAGCCCGGCGCGGAGCTCGTCCAGCGCACCGGAGGACGACGTGCGCGGCGATGTGAAGAAGCGCCGGGCGACCGCACGGAGCAACAGGCCGACCGCGACGAGGAGCAACGCGTGCACGATCAACACGTTGGCCGTGCCGAGCAACGCCGCCAGCGGGCCGGTGAGCAGGTTGCCGAGGAAGCCTCCGGCGATGCCGGCGCTGGCCAGCAGCGGGAACAGCCGCTTCGCCTGACGTGTGTCGCACGCCTCGCCGGCCGCGCCCCACATCATCGTGAACGTCAACAGGACGACCACCTGCTCGGTCAGCCAGATCGCCGCGTAGACGACCGGGCGATCCGTCGCGACGGCGGCCCGCTCGACCAGCAGCGCGCACGCCAGACCCCAGGCGACCGGCGGCAGCAGCCGTGGAAGGCCCACGCGACTCATCGCGGCGGCGTAGGCGACGGTGACGACCATGACCGTGACGCCCGACAGCGCGATCATCGGTGGCAGCGACGCGACGCCGTAGCGCACGAACAGCAGGGCGTCACCGGTGTTCGAGCCGAGCCCGTGCCCCGCCTGGGTCGCGGCGAAAAGGGCCACGAGCCACTGCGTGACGGCGACATCGCCGGACCTGACGCCCAGCAGCCGGGCCGTGCGACTCACGTGACGACCGACCTGCGTGACCGGGGCGGGATGGGCTCCACGGCCGTCAGCCGACGTGGGACGCGGTCATCAGCCGTACGCCGATCGGTGCCACGCGCCCCTTCAGCTGCAGCTGTCGCGCGGGATGTCCGTCGTCGAAGCCGGCGGCGGCGTATGCGGCGTCACTGACGAGCATCTCGCCGGGCCCGGCGAGCGATCCGAGCCGGGCCGCGACGTTGACGGTGTCGCCCAGCGCGGAGATCGTCGTCATGCCTCCCGACGTCCCGACGGCGCCAACGAAGGCGCGACCGGCATGCACCCCGACCCCGACCTGCACGGCGACGTGGCGGTCCGACGCGTCGGCTCCGATCGCGAGCAGCCGCCGCCCGGCGTCGACCGCGTGCCGCACGTACGCGTCGCCACAGAACCCCGGAGCGAAGATCGCCGTCACACCGTCGCCGATCAGCTTCTCGATCAAGGCTCCGGCATCGATGAGCACGTCGGTCGCCCCACGGTAGAAGCGGTCGATCACGACCGAGAACGCTCCGGGGGTCATGTCCTCGGCGAGCGTCGTCGACCCGCGGATGTCGACGAAGAGCATGGCGACCTGGGTCTCGGCGCCGCCAGGGAACTCGTCGCCCAGCAACTCGCAGTCGTTGCAGAACCGCGGATTGAGCCGCGAGGGTCGGATGCCCCTGGCCAGGCGGAGCATCATGCCCCCGGCGCCGGAGAACGGCGCGAGGCACAGCTCGCAGCGTGGGTCCGACGGCAGGAGCCGGAACCACCGCCGGTGGTGGCGGAAGTGATCGCCGTGCTCGAGGATCCGCGCCCACTCCTCGGAGTGCACGTGATCCGGTGACTGGGCCATCCCGCCGCCTCCGCAACGTTCGTCGGCTCCGCACCCCGGCCACAGCGTAGGGCCGATGTCAACAGACCCGGAGGGTCCACCGCGGACCCGCCCGATTCAGCCGGTCCTCGGTCGGTGTCGCCAACCGCTTGTCGCGCGGATCGGTCGACGGGCCCTTGGGCACCGCCCATGACTTGAGCACGCCGTCGACCTCGAGCCGGAAGTCGAAGTGCAGGCTCGACGCATCGTGCCGCTGGGTGACAAATCGCGGATGGTCGCCAGGCTCGCCACCGCCCGGCTCGCCCGACACGTCGAGGTCCCGCTTCGCGAGGTACTCCTGCAGCGCGTCGTCGTCGGTCACAGGATCAACCTACCGGTGGGTC
Source organism: Euzebyales bacterium (assembly GCA_036374135.1). NCBI lineage: Bacteria > Bacillati > Actinomycetota > Nitriliruptoria > Euzebyales > Euzebyales bacterium. The sequence goes on along the minus strand of DASUUK010000112.1, from coordinate 82,180 downwards.
GACGGTCCAGGATCGAACGTCGGGGACGCCGCATCTCAATCACCCGGTGGCAGGGTAGGCAGAACCTGCTCCCAGGGAAGGCACGTCGTGGCGTCGCCCTCGCCTCAGTCAGCCACGAGCACCACCTGGAGCGTGCGGGGGCCGTGAACGCCCTCGACGCGGTTGAGCTCGATGTCGCTGGTGGCTGAAGGGCCGCTGATCCAGGTCAGCGGGCGGGTCGGGTCGAGCCGGGCAACGCCCTCGGGGACGCTTGTGACGATCTGGTCCGCAGCGACGACGCAGACATGCAGGTCGGGGACCAGGGTGATCGCGCGCCGGCCTTGATCCGGCGATCCGTCGAGCACGATGGTGCCGGTCTCGGCGACCGCGACAGCAGCGGCGGTGACGACCCCGTCGCAGCGATCGAGGACGTCGACCGACAGGCCGTCATCGATGACCACGTCGCCATCGATCGCGGACGTCCAGTCCGCGGGCAGGCCCGACGGCACCACGATCCGCGGTTCGGACTCCGCATCGGACCCTTCGAGTCCGTCGCGGACCGCCTGAGCGACCGCGTCGGCGAGGTCGTCCGTCGTCGCCCGGCGAACGTGGGCGCGGTAGTCAACCAGCCGCTCGTCGAGCAGGTCGAGCAGGGCGTCGCCCGTCGGTGCATCGGCTCGCTCCCGCGCGTAGTCACGGGCCACATCGACGTGCGCGCCGGCGTCGTCACCGAGCGCCGCACGGATCCGCGCCAGCACCTCCTCGCGGGAGCTCATGCCGTGCCCCCGGCACCGCCGCGGGTGCGGACCCACCAGTCGCGGAACGTCTCGGTCGGGGGTTTCGGCGCGTCGCGGCTCGCCGTCCAGGCCGACAGCGGCGGCGGTAACGCGCGGATGCGGTCGCGGCCCCCGGCGAGTATGCGACCCGGCCTGGCGGCGCGCTGCGCGGCGGCGTAGCGGCGCGGGTCGGCCATGACCCAGCCTGCCGCGGCCATGGCCAGTTCCTCAGCATTGGGGACGATGCGGGTGGCGCGCCGTTCCTCGACGTGCCGGGCCCGCAGGTGGACGAGCACCTCGGGGATGTTGATCTTGACCGGGCACACGTCGTAACAGGCGCCGCACAGCGATGACGCGAACGGCAGTGACGCGTTGTCCTCCACTCCGGTCAGCAGCGGCGACAGGATCGCGCCGATCGGCCCCGGATACACCGAGCCGTAGGCGTGTCCGCCGGTGCGCTCGTAGACAGGGCACACGTTCAGGCATGCCGAGCAGCGGATGCAGTGCAGTGCCTGGCGTCCGACCTCGTCGGCGAGGGCCGCGGTGCGGCCGTTGTCGAGGAGCACCAGGTGCACCTCCTGGGGGCCGTCGCCGGGGTGCACGCCGGTCCACATCGACGTGTAGGGGTTCATCCGCTCGCCGGTCGACGACCGCGGCAGCAACTGGAGGAACACCTCCAGGTCCTGCCAGGTGGGCACCAGCTTCTCGATGCCCATGACCGTGATCAGCGTCTCGGGCAGCGTCAGGCACATCCGCCCGTTGCCCTCGGACTCCACGACCGACAACGTGCCGGTCTCGGCGACCGCGAAGTTCGCGCCGGACACCCCGACCCGGGCCGACAGGAACTTGCGACGCAGGTGCGCGCGGGCGGCCATCGCCAGCCGACGCGGCTCGTCGGTCAGGTCGGCATCGACGCCCGGCATCTTGCGCAGGAAGATCTCGCGGATCTCCGCGCGGTTGCGGTGGATCGCCGGCACGAGGATGTGGCTCGGTGCGTCGTCGCCGAGCTGGACGATCAGCTCTGCGAGATCGGTCTCGATCGCGGTGATGCCCGCGTCGGCCAGCGCCTCGTTCAGCCCGATCTCCTGGGTGGCCATCGACTTGACCTTGACGACCTCGTCGCTGCCGGTCGCCCGGACGACGTCGGCGACGATCGTGTTGGCCTCGACCGCGTCGCGAGCCCAGTGAACGGTGCCGCCGGCCGCTGTGACCTGATCCTCCAGTTGGGTCAGCAGCTCCGGCAGGCGCGCCATGGTCGATGCCTTCAGCGCACGACCGGCCTCGCGCAGCTCCTCCCAGTCGTCGACCTCACCGACGACGTCGGCGCGCTTGGCGCGGATCGTGCCGGTGGCCTTGCCGATGTTGCGCCGCAGCTGGCTGTTGGCCAGAGCCAGGCGCGCTGCCGTCTGGAAGGACTCGTCACCGCGCAGGTGCCCGACACCACGGGGTGCCGGCGGCGTCATTGGGTCCTCGCCAAGGTGGAACGGACCACTCTCGTTCACGCCGGCACCTCCCACGGCTGGTTCTCGGTCCCTGCCAGGATCTGCGCCAGATGGACGGTGCGCACACCCGTGCGCAGGCGTGACAGGCCGCCGCCGATGTGCATGAGGCAGGAGCTGTCGCTGGCGCTGCAGAACTCCGCGTGGGTGGCCAGCACGTTGTGCATCTTGTCGGCCAGCATCGCGGTCGAGGTGTCGGCGTTCTTCATCGCGAACGTGCCGCCGAACCCGCAGCACTCGTCTGCAGCCGGGAGCTCGACCAGGTCGATGCCGGCGACCGCGCGCAGCAGTTGCAGGGGCCGGTCGCCGACCCGGAGCATCCGTAACGAGTGGCAGGTCGGGTGGTACGTCACGCGGTGTGGGAAGTGTGCGTCGACATCGACCACACCCAGCACGTCGACCAGCAGCTCCGACAGCTCGAAGCTGCGTGCGGCCAACGCCTCGGCGCGCTCGGCGACCGCGTCGTCACCGAAGTTGCGCGCGACCGTGGCGTGCTGGTGACGGATCGATCCCACGCACGACCCGGATGGTGCGACGATCGCATCGAAGGGCTCGAACACGTCGACGTAGCGGCGGACCAGGGGCAGCGCCTCGCGCTGGTAGCCCGTGTTGACGTGCATCTGACCGCAGCACGTCTGTTCGAGGGGGAACACGACCTCGTGGCCAAGGCGTTCGAGCAGCCGCACCGTCGCCTTGGCGACGTCGGGGAACATCGTATCGGCCAGGCACGTGGCGAACAGTGCGATCCGCATCGTCTGAGGCTCCTGGGCCGGGCCGTTTCAGTTCCGTCCTGAGCGTGCCGCATGGACGGGTCGTTGCCAACATGTCGGAGCAGCAATGGTCGGATCGCATTTTCATTCGCGGCCCGCCGGTCCGATGCCGATTGACAGGGTTCGCGCGCCGTGCCTGGCCTGCGGCGCCATGGTGGGGACCACGGAGGCGGACCCGGCTGCGGCGGAAGGCGCAGGCGGCGCTGACCGAGGCTGGCGTGCGTCTCGTGGCCTGCACGTTCGTGGATCTGGCGGGCGTGACCCGGATCAAGGGCGTCCCCGTCGAACGGTTCGCCGATGCGGTCCGCCACGGCGTCGGGATGTCCTATGTGTCGACCGTCTTCACGGTCGACGATCAGATCGCCTCCAGTCCGGGCTTCGACTCGCCAACAGGCGACATGCGGCTGCGTCCCGATCCGAACGTCGTGGTGGTGCTCGATGACGCGCTCGGGTGGGCGTGGGCGCCCGTCAACCAGGACTTGCAGGATCTGCAGCCGATGTCGGGCTGTCCCCGCGCGGCGCTGTCGGCTGCCGTCGACCGGGCCGCCGCTGACGGGCTGTCCTTCCGCACGGCGTTCGAGGTCGAGTTCAACCTGCTGGACGCCGACGGTCGGCCCGCGCACCGCGGTCCCGGATACGGCGCCCGCGCGCTGTTCGACGCAGGCGACTTCACGGTCGACCTGGTCTCCGTGCTCCGGGCGCAGGGCATCGCGGTGCAGCAGATCCATCCTGAGTACACGCCGAGTCAGTACGAGATCTCGATCGCCCCCGCGTCACCGGTGCAGGCCGCCGACCGCCACAGCCTGCTGCGCGCCACGGTCGTACGTGTGGCGCGCCGTCATGGCTATGACGTGTCGTTCGCGCCGGTGACGATCGAGGGCACGGTGGGCAACGGCAGCCACGTGCACCTCAGCGCGTGGCGGGACGAGCGCAACCTCATGCGCGGTGGCGACGGCGACCGACGCCGACCGCATCTACGTGGGCATCGCAGCGGGCAACCCCGGCGCATCTATCCCATCGCCGACCGCCCGTGACCGGGCGGGCGATGCAGGCGACGACGGTCCACGGCGACGGGACGCGACGCCGTGGACCGGTCAGGGATGTCGCCGCCTGCGATCAGCAGCACGTGCACGACCCCGACGCGCAGCCCTCGGCCACTGACGCGTCCGCGTTGACGACCACGTTGGTGAACTGGTCGCTGTCGCCCTTGCGGACGTACCACTCCCAGCGCGTGCCGTCCGGGCCGTTCAGCCACGTCTCGGTCTTCTGGGCGTAGCAGCACTCGGTGTCGTCGACGCCGGTCGTCGTGAGGCCGGCGCCCGACAGCCGCTGTTCGGCGTCGACGACCTCGGCCGGGGTCTCGGTCTCGACGCCCAGGTGGTTGATGGATCCGGCGGGGCCGGCGTCGGAGAACAGCACGAGCTTGAGCGGCGGCTCGTCGATCGCAAAGTTGGCGTAGCCGGGGCGGCGGGTCGGCGTGGTGTCGAACATCCTGCTGTAGAAGTCGACGGCACCGTCGAGGTCCTCGACGTTCAGCGCGAGCTGGAGTCGCATGGTGTGGTACCTTTCAGATCGATGACTGTCGAAATGATAGCGCGCCGTATCGACAGGTGTCAATATGAAGGCATGGACATCGTGTCCGCCACCTGCTGCCCGCCGCTGACCGCTGCGATGGATCGCGATCGCGCCGCCGAGCTGGCGGACACCCTCAAGGCGCTCGCCGACCCCACGCGTCTGCAGCTGCTGTCGATCATCGCCACGGCCGCGGACGGCGAGGTGTGCGCGTGTGACTTCCCGGAGTTGCTCGGCCGGTCGCAGTCGACCACGAGTCACCACCTGTCCCAGCTGGTGGCCGCGGGCATCCTCGATCGCGAGCGGCGTGGCAAGTGGGCGTGGTTCCGGTTGCGCCGCGACCGGCTCGCCGAGGTGGCGGCGGCGCTGCAGGCCTAGCGCCACCGGGCCACCACGTCGTGGCGACACGGCTCCCGAGCGGGCGGCGGCCGGTCGCGTAGCGCGGATGTATAGGCTGCACGGGTGCTCGAGTCGACCGTCGCCCTGCGCTACGTCACACCGCTGCGTGAGGGCGGATCACTGCCCGGCATCGTGGAGGCCGAGGACCGGGGCACGTACGTGGTCAAGTTCCGGGGCGCCGGACAGGGCCCGAAGGTGCTCGTCGCGGAGGTGATCGTCGGCGAGTTGGCGCGCCGCCTCGGCATCGCCGTACCGGAGCTCAAGACCATCGCGTTCGACGACGCGATCGGTCGGCGGGAGGCCGACCCCGAGGTGCGCGACCTGTTGGTCGCCAGCGCCGGCCTGAACCTCGCGATCGATTTCCTGCCGGGCGCCCTGGGCTATGACGGCGTGTCGTTCGCCCCCGGCCGCGCGGTCGCCGCGCGCATCCTCTGGCTCGACGCCTTCGTCGCGAACGTCGATCGCAGCTGGCGCAACACGAATCTGCTGGTCTGGCACGGTCGCGTGTGGGCGATCGACCACGGCGCCGCCCTGTACTTCCACCATGCGTGGACGACGCCCGAACGCTTCGCCGCGCAGCCCTACGACACGGCCGACCACGTCCTCGCGATCTACGCCGGGGGGATCGCCGAGGCCGACGCGGACCTCGCGACCCGTGTGACCACCGACGTGCTCGAGGAGGTCGTCGGCCTTGTGCCCGACGTCTGGCTGGCCACGGACGGGGCGCAAGGGAGCGTTGCGGAGACGCGTCGCGCCTACGTCGATTTCCTCGCGGCGCGTCTGCGCGGCCGCGACGCGTGGCTGCCGGAGCCGCCCGCATGACGCGCGCGCCGTTTGAGTACGTGGTCCTGCGCGCCGTCCCGCGGGTCGACCGCGGCGAGTGCATCAACGTCGGCGTCATGGTGTACAGCCAGCACAGGGGCTTTCTCGCCGCACGCTGGCACGTCGACCCGGACCGGCTGCGCATGCTCGCCCCGGACGTCGACGTGGCGGCCGTCGAGGCTGCGCTGGAGGCCATCGACGCCACCTGCCTGGGCGAGGGGCCTGCCGCGGCGCTGGCGATCGGGCCCCGCTTCCGCTGGTTGGCGGCACCGCGGTCGACCGTGGTGCAGCCCGGCGTCATCCATGCCGGCCTGACCGAGGATCCCGGGGCCGAGCTGTCCCGGCTGTTCGAGCGGCTCGTCACCGTGCAGGGGTGAGCGGCTCGTCACCGTGCAGGGGTGAGCGGGTCGCCCGTCGGGTGCCCGACGGTGGCCGGACGGGCAAGCCGTCAGCGTGCCTCCGCCGCTAGGGTCGACCGGACGTTACTGCGAGCGGTCGCATCGGTGTGCGGCGGTCCGATCGCTCGGCACGCCATCACGTCGACCGGAGGATGTCGCGTGAGCCGTCTCGCAGGTCTGGTCGTGGCCATCTGTGCCGCGCTGCTGGTGCTGGCGACCCCGGCATGGGCCCACACCGGCCTCGAATCGAGCGATCCCGCGGAGGGTGAGACCGCCGACGGGCCGCTCGACACCGTGACCCTGACCTTCAACCGGCCGATCGAGTTGGCCGGCGACGGCGTCGAGATCCTCGACGCCACGGGGGCGGTCGTCGCGTCCGACGTCGACGTCGAGGCCGAGGTGATCACCGTCCGCCCAGCCGAGCCCCTCGATGGCGGGCGGTACGGCGTCCGGTGGGCCGTGCACTCCGGTGACGGTCACCCCGTTCGCGACACCTTCGGGTTCGAGGTCCCGGCAGCGGCACCGGCGCAACGTGCGCCCGCCGCGGTGCAGGACGCCGGGCCCGCGGCCGCGCAGACCAACGGGGACGCGCGCGCACCCGCGCTCGATCGCGCGCTGGAGGCGGATCCGACCGCCGGGATCGGCGGGATCGACCGGGCCGTGCGGGCGGTCCTGTACTGCACGGCGCTCGCGGCGGTCGGCCTGCTCGTGTTCCTCGTCGCCGTCTGGGAGGGACCTCGTAGCGAGGCCCGGCGCCTCACACGGTTGACGGGCAGGGTGGCGGCGTTGACGGCCGCCCTTGTCGTCGCGCAGGTGGTCGTGCGCGCCGCCCGGGCCGCGGGCGGATGGTCCGTGGCTGTCGACGCGATGGCGACGACGTTGCAGGGCAGCTGGGCGCTGGGTGAGGGCCTGCGCATGGCGGGCGCGGCCATGCTGGCTGTCGGTCTGGGCGGGCTGCGCCGTGCGCTGTGTGCATCCGCGCCGCCGATCGCCGGTGCGGCGGTCGACGTGCTGAGGCCTCCGCGCGCGATCGTGGCCCACCCCCGTCCGCTGTCGGCCGGCGGACGGATCGCAGCAGCGCCCGCCGCCGTCGCCGGGGCGCTGCTGATCATCGCGTCGTTCACGCTCGTGGGCCACGCGGCCACGGCACAGCCGCGGGCGATCGCGGTCGGGGCCGTCGTCGCGCACGTCTCGGCGGCCGCCGCGTGGGGTGGCGGACTGCTGGGCCTCGTCATCACCCTGTGGGCACGCCATGGCTCGGGCCGGCCGGCGCGCGCGGGTCTGATCAGCGCGCGGTTCTCAGTCGCGGCCGCCGTCGGGGTCGGGTTCGCCGCGGCGGCGGGTGTGGCGCTGGCGACTGTGCGGCTGGACGCGGTGTCGGCACTGTGGACGACCGGCTACGGCCGCGCGCTGCTCGCCAAGGTCGCGGTGGTCGCAGTCGTCGGTGTCATGGGCGCCTACAACCACTTCGTCGTGGTGCCGGCTCTGCGCAACGACCCCGAGCACCGGCTCGTCGGTCACCTGCGCTGGCTGGGGCTGATCGAGCTGGCCCTGCTGGTGATGGTCGCCGGCCTGACGTCGGCGCTGGTGGGTCTCGCGGGCTGATCCGGCGCCAGGTGGCGACATCCGCGACCCGCGTCCCGGCGTGGGTAGCATCGACCCGCGTGGGCGGTGGTCCGTACGAACCGATGATGTCCCACGCGCGCAGCGAGCGCCTGCGCGCGTGGCACGACGATGCGTCGGCGCAGCTGCACCGGCTCGGCCGGCACGAGACGACGTACCTCGGACTCGACCTGGTCGTGCCCGAGCACGTGTTCCCTCCCGCACCGATGTCGGAACTGCTCGGCCGCTGCGTGCTCGATGAGGTGCGCGCGGGCGACAGGGTGCTCGACATGGGGACCGGTTGCGGTGTCAACGCGTTGCTGGCGGCGCGGCACGCGCATGACGTCACCGGTGTGGACATCAACCCCCATGCGGTCGCCGCGGCCGCCGCGAACGCGCGGCGCAACGACGTGGCGGACCGCGCCACCTTCGTCGAGGGTGACCTGTTCGACCCCCCCGACGGGGCGTTCGACCTCGTGATCTTCGACCCGCCGTTCCGGTGGTTCCGCCCCACGGATCTGCTCGAGGTCGCGATCACCGACGAGGGCTACGCGACCTTGCGGCGCTTCATGACCGGCATCGAGCGGTGGCTCACGCCGGACGTTCGCGTGCTGCTGTTCTTCGGATCGAGTGGTGACCTGTCGTACCTGCACCAGCTGATGGACGAGTCACCCCTGTCAGCGACGACACTCATCTCGCGCGACCTGCACAAGGACGGTCTCGACGTGACCTACCACACGTTCCGGCTCACGCGATGAGCGCTGCACCGCGGACGATGCGGGCCGTCGTGCTCACAGGTCACGGCGGCCTGGACAAGCTCGAGTACCGCGATGACGTCCCCGTACCGGTGCCGGCGGCCGACGAGGTGCGCATCGCCGTCTCGGCCTGCGGCATCAACAACACCGACGTCAACACCCGCACCGGCTGGTACTCGCGGAGCGTCACCGCGGGCACCGGGGAAGCGGTCACGGCGTCCGACGTCGATGGCTCGTGGGGTGGAGCGCTGATGTTCCCACGCATCCAGGGTGCCGATCCGGTCGGCCGGATCGACGCCGTCGGCGCCGACGTGCCCGCGGAGCGGATCGGCGAGCGTGTGCTGGTCGACGGGTGGCTGCGCGATCCCGACGGCGTGCTCGAACGCGCCCGCTACCTGGGGTCGGAGGTCGACGGCGGGTTCGCGCAGTACGTCACGGTGCCGTCCGGCAACGCACACCGGGTCGACAGCGACTGGTCCGACGTCGAGCTGGCCAGCATCCCGTGCTCGTACGCGACGGCCGAGCACATGCTGCACCGCGCCGGTGTCGTGCGTGACCAGTGGGTGCTGGTCACGGGCGCGTCCGGAGGCGTCGGCGGAGCCCTCGTCCAGCTCGCGCGGCGCCGTGGCGCGAAGGTCGTCGCGGTCACCAGCGAGGGCAAGCAGGAGGCCGTGCGCGGGCTCGGTGCCGAGGTCGTGCTCGCCCGCACGCGTGGCGACCTGGCGGAGGCCGTCGTCGCCGCCACCGGTGGGGTCGACGTGTTCGCCGACGTCGTCGGCGGGGACGGCTTCGCGTCGTTGCTGCCGACCATCCGCCGGGGTGGCCACTACACGACGGCGGGCGCCGTCGCCGGACCGGTCGTCCCGCTGGACCTGCGGATCCTGTACCTGCACGACCTGACGTTCCACGGCGCCACCGTGCTCCCGCCCGAGGTGTTCGCCGCGCTGGTCGGCTATGTGGAGCGCGGGGAGATCCGGCCTGTCGTCGCGCGCACGTTCGACCTGGCCGATCTCGCCACGGCGCAGGAGGTGTTCATGTCGCGGGCGCACGTGGGCGCGATCGTCGTCGAGATCGATCCGCCGGTGAGCTGACGCCTCGATCGCGTCGACGCGTCCGCTACTCCAATGGCGCCAGCAGCGACTTGCGTCCGCGGAACGCGAACAGCAGCAGGTCGACCATGCGGAACGTCTGGTCGTCGGGCCCGAGCGTGGGGCGGAACGCCGTGTCGCGGACGATGGACGACGCGCTGCCCTCCAGGGCCCGGTGGAAGGTCTCGGCGACGATGCGGGCGCCCACGCCGGCCAGACCACCGCCGCGGCGAACCTCCGACTCGCGCAGCACGTAGAACCACAGCGGCGTGTCACGCAGCAGCGCCTGCTGCTGCGCCTTCGGGATGCGATCGAGTTCGGCGCCGCCCCGTCCGTCGCGCAGCTGTTGTCGGGTCAGCGTCCTGACGTCGACGCCACGCGACCGGCAGAACGCCGCCATCTGCTGTCCCGTGGCCAGGCGCACCATCCGTGCGCGCATCAGGTTGCGGAACGCCAGGTTGCGCGTGCGATCGTGGCGTGGCGCGTTGGGCCCGCCGAACGACCGCGGCGGCAGGTTGCGCAGCGGGTTGGCGAGGCGTGTGTCGATGCGCTGGGCACGGTTGAACCTGCGCTTGGGCACCACGAGGTCGTCCCGGCCGGCCTCCCCGAAGTCGTACAGCCGGCGGAAGTCGGCGATCCAGCTGCTGAGCAGGCGTGACTCGCCGGCCAGGTTCCCACTCGTCCCGGAGAACTCGAACAGCAGGTCCAGCGTGCCGCTGCCGCCGTCGAAGATCCGGTTCCAGTTGTACGCGCCACGGATCATCGAATGGCCGAGGCGGTACGCGGCGACCGAGAACTCCACCGGCATCGTCGGGACGTCGGTCGGTGCGGCGTCGACCTCGAACAGCTTGCGCCCGTTCCTGAACACGTCGTTGACGGTCGACCCGGCGCAGATCCGAGGCAGGAAGTCGGTGCGGATCATCCACTGGTAGTGCTTGGTCACGAGGTCGCGTGCGACGGTGAAGCGCTGCGCCGCCGGCATCGAGTCGGGCAGCGTGTCGACGACGCGGTTGTGGAAGCGGATCATGGCCAGGTGGGTCTGGGCGACCGCCAGGTTCTCGTCGTTCCGCGGGTCGGGGATCAGCGCCCGCCTCCGCGCACGCGGACCCCCGTCACCGCCCCGACGCGGAAGGTCGAACCCGTTCATCGCCTTGAGATCGCCGTCGCCGACGGTCCGCCCCACCTTCAGGTGCAGTCCGTCGTCCTCGTAGAACTTCGCCGAAACGGGGTCCTGTGGCCCCGCGCCGTACAACGAGTCGAGATCGAGGCTGGGGGAGCGGGCCTGGAGGAGCGTGGCCGGCGACACGTTCTGACCGAAGGTGACGTCAGTCACGTCCATCGTGAGGTCGTGGTCGATGAACTGCCCGAGGTAGGTGAAGCCGGAGGGGATGCCCGCGAACCCTCTGCCGGTCGCGGTCATCGCCACGGCCAGCTTGGCCAGGTTCGACTCGCTCAGCTGATGGCCGGTGCCCTTGGGTCCCATCCGGGAGAAGCGGAACGGCGCCGAATCCGACGCCGCGCGCGCCGCTGCGACGTCGGCGATCGTGACCTCCTCGGGCGCGTCCTCGGTGGCGTCCGCGTCCTCTGACAGTGTCTCCGCGAGTGGGCTGTCGCCTGTGATGCTGGGATCCTCGTACAGGCCTTCGCCGAGGATGTGGTACCGCTCCGTGCCGTGTCGCTCCATGACGGCTCCTGACGACGGCCCGCACGCCGTGCACATCAAGTAGTGACCTGTGGCCCTTTGCGCGTCAAGAGCGGATGCGGTGAGTCCGGCGCGTCGTGCCATCGCGCGCGGCGCAATCGCCGCGGGTCTGGCATCGTCGAAGGGGCAGGATGGTCCACCCAGGCGACAGGAGCAGCGATGAGCCAGGAACGGACCCGCTTCCCGATCACGCCCCAGGACCGGCACCGCACGGCCCTGTCATCCGATGACGTCCGGGCTGTGCCGGAGGAGAAGCTGCCACGCAAGGAGCGCCGGCCGCAGGACAAGCCGCTCCCGCCTGGCGCGACGGCTGACGATCACGGCGACAGGGACGACGACGAGGACTGAATCGGCGGACAGGTCACAACCCGACCGTCGGGGCGCGTGCCGCAGGGATCAGCCCGCGGCCGCCCCGGGCACACGCCCGTGGCGCTCCAGGCGGTGTGCGCTCTGTTCGTCGGCGCTCAGCCACCGCAGTACGGCGGCGGCGCCGGCGGCGATGTGGATGCCGCCGCCGAGCACCCACATGATCGCGCCCGCCGCCTGTTGATCGGTCAGCGCCGTCACCCCCCAGCCGGCGGCCGGGTCGTGGGCGTACCAGGGGACCGGTGAGAACACCAGCAGTGCCGACAGGATGCCGGTGGCGATCATCGAGATGAACAGCAGCAGCACGCCGACCCCCGGCGCCGTGCGCCGGGGGTGCACCACCGGCGCCCACAGCGCCAGCGCCGCGGCGAGCATGGTGGCGTGTTCGACGCCGTGGAGGACATCGCTGGCCAACGCGGCGTCGTACAGCGCGGGGACGTGCCATGCGACGAACACGCCGAGGAACAGCGTCAGTCCCACGGCGGGCAGCGCGGGGTGTCGCAGCAGCCGGCGCACCCGTCCGTGCCAGCGGGCGGTCGTCCGGCGCAGCCGCGGTGGCAGGCCCCACGCCAGCACCTGGAGCGGCGCGGCGATGACGAACAGCGGTGCCGCCACCAGGGTGACGAGGACGTGCTGGGTCATGTGGGCGCTGAACAGCGCCTCGGCCGCGGGATCGAGCGGTGACACCAGCGCGATGAACACCGCTGTCATCGCGAGCACGTAGGCGGCGACCTGCGACCGCGAGACCACCTCGCCGCGGCCGGCTGACCGCCAGAGCGCGCGTGCGCCGACGGCGTACGACCAGCACGACACGATGACGGCCGCCAGGACGAGTGGATCCCAGGCCCACGTCGACAGCACGTCGTGGCGTCCCGTCAGCTCGCCGCCGTGCGCCAGGACCGCCATCATCATGGCAGGGGTACCGACCGGCAGACGTCGATGAACAGGATCGGCGAGGTTTCCAGCACGATGCCGGCGATCGCCAGGGCATTGAACAGCAGGCCGAGCCAGGCGAGCCACCGTGCGCCTTCGGCGTCGGGTGCACCGTCGAAGCGGTGGTAGCGCCACGCGTACCACGCCGCCGCTGCGGCGATCGCGGTGGTCACGAGCGTCGCGAGCCACACGGGCCAGGTGCCCCCGATGAGGCACGCGTACTCGACCAGCGATGCGTTGACGATCAGGCGCAGCAGCCAGGCCGCGGCGCCGCCGAACACGGCGAAGGTCAGCAGCAGGTAGTTGACGCCCGGTTGCTCCCGGCGGTCGGTGGAGGTGCCGGTGGCCGTCATGGGGCGGTCACGTGCGGCAGCAGGTACAGGGTGGGGAACACGAAGACCCAGACCACGTCGACGAAGTGCCAGTACATGCCGACGATCTTCAGGCCCTCGTGCCGCTCGGGCGTGTACCGGCCGCGGCGCAGCGCGACCAGGGCGAAGGCCAGCATCACCAGACCGATCAGCAGGTGGGCGCCGTGGAAGTTGACGACGACGTAGAACAACGAGCCGTAGACGTTGGTCGCCCAGGTGAACTCCTCGGGCATGCGCAGCATCTCCTCGACGTGACCGACGAGGAACACGGCGCCCAGCATGATCGTGCCCGCCAGGAACGTGGTGGCCAGGCCCGTCCGGCCGCGGCGGATCGCGCGATCAGTCACGCTCATGGTGAGGCTGCTGGCGAACAGCAGGGCCGTGCGCACCGACACGACCAGCAACTCGGGCGGCTCGATGTCGCCCAGGGGCCATTCGGGTGCTCTGCTGAACAGGTAGAAGTACACGAACAGCAGCATCGCGAACAACGTGCCCTCGGTGAGGATGGTCATCACCATCCCCCACCACGCGGTGGTCCGCCCCGTGCCCGTGGGGACGTCGACGTGCGCCCGGATCGCCCCGGCACTCATGACGTGTGCCTACCGCTGTCGCTGCTTGAGGCACGTGACGTGTGCCTACCGCTGTCGCTGCTTGAGGCACGCATCAGTGCTCGCCTCCGGTGAGGTGGCCGTGGTGCCAGCCGATCAGCGTGGCGGCCACGGCGACGAGCCCGAGTGTCAGTGTGATTGGGTTCTGGATGAGGAAGCCGAAGAAGCACAGGAATGTGGCGGCGGCCGTCCAGAACGGCCAGTAGGACGGGCCGGGCATCGCCAGCACACCGCCCAGACGTGCGTCGAGCCCCACTGTCTCCAGCGTCTCGTGGTGTTCGTCGGCCAGCACGACGCCACCGGGTTGCGGAGCGATGCCGACAGGGTCGTCGACGACGTCGCCGTCGAGGGTCCACAGTGGGTAGCGGTCGTGAACCTCGGGGATCTGGGCGAAGTTGTAGGGCGCCACCGGTGACGTCGTCGCCCACTCCAGCGTTCCCGCGCCCCACGGGTTCGAGCCCGCCGGTGCGCGCCGACGCCACGACACGAAGAAGTTGCCCATGGCGATCAGCACGCCTGCGGCGAACATGTACCCGCCGACGGTCGATGCGAGGTTGGCGACGTCCCAGCCGAGCCCGGCCGGGTAGGTGTAGACCCGTCGTGGCATGCCGACCAGGCCCAGCCAGTGCTGTGGGAAGAACAGCACGTGCAGGCCGATCGTCGTGACCCAGAAGCTGGTCTTGCCGAGCCGCTCGTCGAGCATCCAGCCCGTGACCTTCGGCAGCCAGTAGTGGAACGCGGCGAACATCGGCAGCACGTTGCCGGCGACCAGCACGTAGTGCAGGTGGGCGACGACGAAGTACGTGTCGTGTGCCTGCCAGTCGAACGGCATGATCGCGACCATCACGCCGCTGATGCCTCCGATGACGAAGCTGACCAACGCGCCGACCGCCCACAGCATGGCCGCGGTCCAGCGGATGCGTCGCGCTGTCCACAGCGTCGCGGTGAACACGAAGAACGCGACCGCGGTGGGGAACGACACGCCCAGCGACGCGACCGAGAAGAAGCTGGCGGTCACGTCGGGCAGTCCGGTGGCGAACATGTGGTGCACCCACACGCCGAAGCTGATGAACCCGGTGGCCACGGTGGCCGCGACCGCCCAGTTGTAGCCGGCGATCGGGCGTCCGGTGAACGTCGGGATGATCATGTACAGCCACCCGATCGGTGGCAGGAAGACGACGTAGACGATCGGGTGGCCCCAGAACCAGAACAGGTGCTGCCACAGCAGCGGGTCGCCGCCCAGGGCCGCATCGAAGAAGTGGGTGCCGACGATCCGGTCGAACGCCATCAGCAGTGGCGCAAGGGTGATCGCGGGGAACGACAGCAGGATCATGAACGACGTCGTCAGTGTCGACCACACGACCAGCGGCAGCCGGCTCATGGTCATGCCGGGCGCGCGCATCTTGAACACCGTGACGATGAAGTTGATCGCCCCGACGGTGCTCGAGATGCCCACGAACACCACTCCGAGCGCCCAGAAGTCCATCGCCAGACCCGCGGAGTAGTCCGTGGTCAGCGGCACGTAGGCGAACCATCCGCCATCCGGGATTGCGCCGACGAAGAAGCTGGCGTACAGGAAGATGCCGGCGAACAGGAACACCCAGTAGCTCAGGGCGTTCATGCGTGGATAGGCCATGTCGCGGGCGCCGATGGCCAGCGGGATGATGTAGTTGCCCCACGCGGCGATGATCGTGCCGAGGAACAGGAAGAACATCGTCGTGCCGTGCATGGTCAGCATGCGGTTGTACAGGTCCGGGTTCAGCACGGCGGCATCGGGCGTCGCCAGTTGCGTGCGCATCAGCAGCGCCTCGACGCCGCCGAGCAGGAAGAACACGAACGACGTCACCAGGTAGCGGTGACCGACGCGCTTGTGGTCGACGGTGGAGAAGAAGCCCGGCGTGCCGTACGGATCGGACCACGTCTCGGTCAGGCGCTGTCTGACCTGCTGTGGCGAGTCGGCCGTCGGGTCGAGGATCGACATGCGCTACTCCAGGCTCTGCAGGTAGTCGAGCAGTGCGGACAGGTCCTCGGCGTCGATCTCCATCGGGGGCATCGCGTTGCCTGGCTTGAGCGTCTGCGCGTTGACGATCCACCCGGCGAGGTGCCCGCGGTCGTTGGGCGCGGCACCGGCCCCGAGCCAGCGCCGCGACGCGAAGTGGGTCAGTGGCGGGCCGATCTCACCGTCGGCGGATGTCCCGCGGATGGCGTGACAGCCGGCGCAGCTGGCGTTCATGAACGCCTCGTAGCCGCGTTGCTGCGCCGCGGTCGACGGCTCGGTGGCGGGCCGGGCCATCCGCTCGTGCCACGCCTCGTACTCGGCGGGCGGCACCGCAACCACCTCGAACCGCATGTTGGCGTGCTGGATGCCGCAGAACTCGGTGCACTCGCCGAGGTAGCGGCCGGGCTCCGTCGCGTGCAGCGTCAGGGTGTTCGTGCGTCCTGGGATCATGTCGCGCTTGCCCGACAGCTGCGGCACCCAGAAGCTGTGGATCACGTCCTCGGTGTGCAGCCGGACCTCGACGTCGGTGCCCGTGGGGATGTACAGCTCGTTGGCGGTCACCAACTGCGGGTCACGGTAGGCGAACTCCCACCAGAACTGGTAGCCGGTCGCCTCGACGACCACGTCATCGCCCTGCGGCAGCGCGTTGATGCCCCACAGGTCGAGGGCGAACAGCGTGGCGAACGCCAGGCAGGGCAGCACGATGCCGCCGCCGATGATGAAGCGCCGGTGCAACCGACGCTCGGCGTCGGGATCGGCGTCGGCGGGCTGCCGGCGACGCATGGCCACGATGAACAACACCAGCCACCCGACGAAGATCGCCGTGCCGAGCCAGAACATGTACCACCAGAGGTTGGCGGCGATCTGCGCGTCGGGACCGCGCGGCGCGAGCGTGCCGGTGAAGCTGCAGCCACCGAGCGCCGACGCGGCGGCCAGCATGGTGGCCACGCGTGCAGCGCTGCGACGGTGTCGCGTCACCATGTGTTGGACTGACTCACAGTCATGCGTTCGCCCCGGTACCCGAGGAGTGCCGGCCATACGCACGCTGTCGCCAAGAAGGATGGCGCGGCAGGACGAGCGGTCGGCGCTCATGCGGCCCCGCGTGCGCGCTCGAGCACCAACGCGGCGTTGATCAGCGCCAGGTGTGACAGCCCCTGCGGGTAGTTGCCCAGCAACGTGCCGTCCGTCGGGTCGATCTCCTCCGACAGCAGCCCGACGTCGCTGCCGACGGAGACCAGCGCGTCCATCAACTCGACCGCCTCGTCGGTGCGGTCCGCGAGCGCGAGCGCCTCGACGAGCCAGAAGGAGCACGCGAGGAACGCGCCCTCCTTGGTGCGTGCGCCGCCGTAGCGGTACACGAACGGGCCACTGCCCAGCTCGGCTCGCACCGCGTCGATCGTACCCCGCACGCGGACGGTGGAGCTGGGATAACCCATCCGTGCCGACAACAGGACGCTCGCGTCCAGCTCATCGGTGTCGGCGTGGAAGGTGTAGCTGTTGCGTCGTCTGGACCAGCAGCGGTCCTCGACGAACGCGCGGATCCGTTCGCGCTCGGCCCGCCACACACCGGCGCGGGCGGGCGGCACGTGGTGCTCCCCGGCGAGCGTGACGGCCCGGTCCAGTGCCAGCCAGCAGGCCATCTTCGAGTTGGTGTAGGCGCGCTGCGCTCCCCGCAGCTCCCAGATGCCGGAGTCGTGGCAGGTCCACAAGGCCGTCACCAGATCGGCCACGTCGGCCACACGCCGAGCTGTCCGACCGTCGAGCAGGTGGCCGTCGCGCACGTAGCGCCAGGTCGTGTCGAGCAGATCACCGAAGGTGCCGAGCTGCAACTGCCCGGCGGCGCCGTTGCCGACCAGGACGGGCCGGGAGTCGCGGTAGCCGCGCAGGTCCAGCGTGCGGTCGGGCAGGCGCGGGCTGCCGTCCAGCCGGAACATCGGCTGCAACCGAGGGTGGGTGTGGTTCGTGGCCCGCTGCAATGCGGTGAACGAGGCGTGGGCCTGCGCCTGGAAGCCGAGGCCTATGAACGCGTCGAGGATGAACGAGGCGTCGCGCACCCACTGGTAGCGGTAGTCGAAGTTGGCAGTGCCGCCGAGGCGCTCCGGCAGGCCCATGGTCACCGCGGCCGCGATCGCGCCCGAGCTCTGGGCGATCAGCAGTTGCAGCGCCAGACCGCTGCGCACGACGGCGTCGCGGTACGGCCCGTCGTACCGCATAGCGCTCGCGCGCTGCCGCCAGAACTCGGCGGTCCGTCCGATCCGCGTGACCACCTGATCGAGGTGGGGGAACACGAGCGGTTCGTCGACGACTCCCACGAGGCACAGCAGGCGGGACGCACCAGCGTCGATCGGCAGTGTCGCGCTCACGCGGTCGCCGTCGATCTGCAGATCGTCGCCGTCGGTCAGCACTGCCACCGTGCCCGCGCTGTCACTCGCGACCGCGCGGCCGCGCTCCGCGCGCCAACGTGCCGGCCGCCGTGCGTAGTCGAACGTCGGGCGCACGCGGACGTCGAGCGTCACGCGCCCGGCGACGCCCTCGATCCGCCGGGCCAGCTCGACCCACGGCAGCAGTCGGCCCTCCTGCAGCGTCAGCGCGTCGGTGACGCGCACGACGCCGTCCGCGGTGGTGAAGGTCGTCTCCAGCACGTTGGTGTCGGGGAGGTAGCGCTGGCCGGTCGTGAACCGACCGCGCGGAGCGAGCTCGAACGCCCCTCCACACGCGGGGTCGAGCAGCGCCGCGAAGATCGACGGCCCGGAAAGCTCCGGCAGGCACATCCAGTCGATCGCACCGTCGGCCGCGACGAGCGCCGCGGTCCGTCCGTCACCGATGACGCCGTAGGCGCCGATCGGTGCGAACCCGGCGGCATCCCTGCGACCTTGATCGCGGTGCGCGGCGCTCGCGGGTGTCGGCCCGCCCACCGTCAACCCTCCGACGGCGATGTCGGGCGTTCCGACGGCGGCCGCGACGCCTGTGGACCCTCGGACGCCGGCCCAGAGGGCGTGGCTTCGTCGCCGGTCACCGACAGCGATGCCCGCACGGTCTGCAGCTTGGGCAGGCCGGTCACGGAGGCCAGCACCTCGTACTGCCCGGGCCCGACCGGTAGCGGCGCCTCGTCCAGCTCGAAGAGCACCGTCTGGCCGGGGGCCAGCGGGACGCGCTCGGTCTGCTGGGCGAACGCCCGGCGCTCGGCCCAGCGATAGACATCGACCTCGTTCGTCGCGAACAGGACGTCGCCGCGCTGGGTCGTGTCGAACTCGAGCAGCGCGCGCTCGTCGCTGACGTTGGTGACCAGCAGCTCGAACGTCGCGGGCGCGCCGCTGACGAGCGGGTCGGGGTCGACGCGCAGTTCCAGGCGCAGGCGGTCGGTCGACGTCTCGGCCAGCGGTGGCGATGCGTCACCGCACGCGGCGACGGCGAGCGCGATCAGCGCGACCGCGACGAGGCGGCTCACCCGACGTTCACCGCCGCATGGCGAGGGCGCCGGCCGTCAGCGCGGCCACCGTGCCGGCGACGGCGCCGACGACTCCCCGGTGCTTCGTCAGCCACAGCTGCGGACTCTTCGCGTGGGCGCTGTCATCGAACGGACCGTGGGCGCCCCGGTCACCCGACTCGGGCTCGAACAGGTTGTCGTGCCCATCAGGATCCAGCGGCTGGTCGGTCTGCTGGCCACTGTAGGCGGTGCGCGCCAGATACCGGTCAACGAGCCAGGGTGCGACCTTCTCTCCCAGGATCGTGTAGACCGTCGGCAACCCGACGTACACCTGCCGGCGCCGGTGGTGGGCCGCCCAGTGGATCGCGTCGGCTGCGACCTCGGGCTGATAGATCGGCGGCACCGGCATGGTTTGATGCTTGAGCTTGGTGCGGCCCCATGTGAACTGGGGCGTGTTCAGCCCCGGCAGCTGGACCATCGTCACGTGCACGTTGCTGCCGCGATGACGCAGCTCGGTCAACACCGACTCGGTCACCCCTTTGATGGCGTGCTTGGCACCGCAGTAGGGCGACTGCAGTGGGATGCTGCGGTAGGCCATGGCTGAGCCGACCTGAACGATCGTGCCGCGGTCGCGTGGGAGCATGCGCCGCAGCGCGGCCTGCGTACCCCACACCGTCCCGAGGTAGGTGACGTCGGTCGCCCGCCGGAACTCGTCGGGCTCGATGTCGCAGAACTCGGCGTAGATGGTGACCATCGCGTCGTTGATCCAGATGTCGATCGGACCGAGGCCCTCCTCGACCGCACTGGCCGCCGCGTCGACGCGGTCGGCGTCGGCGACGTCGGTCGGCAGGGCCAACACGGTCGCACCCATGCCTTCGAGCTCCGTTCGGGCGGCCTCGAGCCGTCCGCTGTCGCGGGCCAGCAGCGCGATGCGCGCGCCGTCCTGTGCGAACCGCCGTGCCGTCGCGCGGCCGACGCCCGCGGTTCCTCCGGTGATCACGACCGTCGTCGTGTTGTCGGCCATGTGCATGCCCTCCATAGTTCGAAAGTCCTGCGTTCCCGGCCGTCGTCTGCACACACGTGGTACGGGCAGCGCGCCGCGGCTCACCGGTTGGTGACCAATTCCCCGAACAGCTCGGGATCGATGTGCTCGGAGCGGCCGATGTGACCGAGTCATCTTCGAGTTCGTTTACATCGTCGTCTCTCACGATCCGGCCGGTACGTTCGTTCACCACGGTTCCCGACAGATCGCCCGGGATGCATATGGCGCGGGGCCGTCGGAGAAGTAGGACCCAACCGCGGTCGGGAGGGCCCAGTGGGCGGACGTAGCCGACAGGACGCAACGCGTCGGACGGGACGCGGGATCGCAGGCTGGGCACTGCTGGTGGTCATCGTGGCCGCGTGCACGGCGCCGGCGACCCGCAGTCAGCAGGTCGGCGCCGGCGAGCCGGAGATCGGTCGGCGGCTGATCAGCGACTACGGGTGCGTCAGCTGCCACGTCGTGCCGGGCGTCGCGGCTGAGGAACCGGCCTATGTGGGCCCACCGCTCGAGCACTGGGGACAGCGCTCCTACATCGCCGGCGCCTTGACGAACAACCAGCAGAACCTGGTGCGCTGGATCGTCGACCCACAGGCGGTCGAGCCGGGCACGGCCATGCCTGACCTGGATGTCTCCGAACAGGACGCCACGAACATCGCCGCGTATCTGCTGTCGCAGGAGTGATCGTCCGCGCCGTCCGATCCCCTGGTCAGCTCGAGTGCCTGCGTAGCGCCCGGCGCACCAGGGATCCGAGGGCGACCACTGCGCCGACGGTGGCGACGGCACCCACGATCGCCGTCGGACGGCCCACATCGTGCCCACCCGGACTGTCGCGCCGCGGCGCCGTGCGCACAGTGGCAGCTGCCGCGCCGGACGCAGCGGGCGCGATGTTCGCCGGCATGGGCTCGGGCGAGCGCGTGGGCGGTGCGGTCCGGTCGAGGGGTGCGGCGCGGGACAGGTCGCGTGCCGCCTTCCACACCGCCAGTCCGACCAGCGCCGGCAGGACGAAGAACGCGACCCGCTCGATGTTGCGCACGGGCACGATGGACCAGTCGAAGGTGGTGACGAACACGTCGTCGCTGCCGGCCACGAGCAGCACCACGAAGCCGGCGATCGCCGCGGCGCCCAGTGCTGTCCGCACGGGCCGGTCGCGCGGCCGGTCCAGCAGGTGGTGCTCACCGCGGTCACCCGTGACGCGGGCCTCCAGGAACGGCCACAGGTAGAGGACGGCGAAGACCACCCCGGGGTACAGCACCGCGGGGAAGAACTGGTTGGCCACGGTCCACGGCCCCAGCTCGAGGCTGACGCCGGGCATCAGCCGCAGCGCGCCCTGCAGCCACAGGAAGTACCAGTCGGCCTGGGACCCGCTCGACACCGCGAACACGTCGTAGGGGCCGTAGAGCCACACGGGGTTGATCTGCAGGAAGCCGCCCATGAGGTGCAGCACGGCCGCGACGAGGAAGAACAGCCCGACCGACAAGGTGGCGTAGGACGGCCACAGGCGCAGGCCAACGACGTTGTCCTCGCGTCTGCCGCCGCCGGGGAACTGCGTGTGGTGGGGGCGCGCCACGAGGAACAGGTGCACGCCGATCAGTGCGGCGATGAGCGCCGGCATGAGGAAGATGTGCACGGCGAACAACCGGGACAGGAACCCCTCGCCCGGATACTCGCCGCCCCAGACCCAGTACGCGAGCCACGTGCCGACGACGGGGATCGACTCGGCGATCGAGTAGCCGATGCGCACGCCGGTGCCGCTGAGCAGGTCGTCGAGCAGCGAGTAGCCGGCGAAGCCCTCGGCGATCGCGACGATCATCAGGGTGACGCCCGTGATCCAGTTCAGCTCGCGGGGGCGACGGAACGCGCCGGTGAAGAACACCCGGCACAGGTGGATGAAGATCGCGCCGAGGAAGACGAGGGCGGCCCAGTGGTGGGTCTGGCGGAACAGCAGGCCGGCCCGGACCGAGAACGACAGGTCGACCACCGACTCGTAGGCCTCGGTCATCGCGACGCCGCGCAACGGCTCGTAGGTGCCGGCGTAGATGACCTCGGCCTCGCTGGGCGTGTAGAAGAGCGCCAGGAAGATGCCCGTCCCCACCAGCACGACGAACGAGTACAGCGCGATCTCGCCGAACAGGAACGTGAAGTGCTTGGGGAACACGTAGTCCAGCGTCGAGCGGGTGAACTTGGCGGCGCCCACCCGTTGGTCGATCCACTGGGCGAGCCGGCCGAGCGGCGTCGTCGTGTGATCGGTCATACGCCGGCGTCACCAGCCTCGCCCAGTCGCCAGCGGTCCGGCCCGACTGGTCCCGAGAAGTCGCCGGCGGCCAGCAGGAGTCCGGCGTCGTCGACGGCGAGCGGCAGCTGCGGCAGTTCGCGCGGTGCCGGACCGAAGACCGGGATGGCGCCGCGTACGACGTCGAAGGTGGCCTGGTGGCAGGGGCACAGCAGCAGGTAGCCGACGTTCTGGTACAGCCCGACCGGGCAGCCTGCGTGGGTGCAGACCTTCGAGTAGGCGACGTAGCCCTCCGGCGTCCAGTTGGCGCGGCCCTCGGGGAGGTCGAGGTCCTCCAACGGGATGCGGATCAGGACGACCTGGTCGTCGGCCCGCGGGTCGCGCCCCTCGGGGAACACGGTCACCACGCCCCCGAAGTCAAGCGTGTCGGAGGCGATCCGGTTGCCGCGCTCGTCGACCAGGTAGACGCCCTCGCGCCAGCCCGTCTGCCGCAGGCCGGACGACGGTGCCGGCCCGAGCGACCGTGCGGGCCACACGGTCCCCAGTCCCAACGCGCCCAGCGCCGCGGCCAGCAGGCCGCCCAACAGCCCCCGACGGCGGATGGCCCGGCGGCCGGCCTGGAACGTCTCGGCGGTCTCGCGCCCCTCCTCCGCCGGCGGGACCAGGATCGGTCGCCCCTCCTCCGAGGACTCGTGCGGCATCAGGCGACGCGACCACCACGCCAGCCCGGCGCCCAGGCTGCCCAGGGCGGCGGCCAAGGTGAGCGACAGCCACTGTGTGCCCGCGTCGAGCTGGTAGGCGGCGATGAAGCCCGCGCTGGCCAGCATGCTGACGAGGAACGCCAGCGCGACTCGCACCGTGCCTCCTGGGCGCTCAGCCACGGCCACGCTCTCCCAGCCATGCGGTCACAGCGACGAGCACGAGCATCGCGACGAACCCGGCGATCGTCTCGGTCGACGGGCCCCAGTGGGCCAGTCCGTAGCCGCCGGCGTCCTGGGGTGTGCGCAGATACTCGGCATAGGCGACCACGTCGTTGAGCTCCTCTTCGTCGAGTTGACGCTCGCTGAACTGTGGCATCGCCCCCGGGCCGATGCGCACCGCCTCAGCCAGTTGCACATCGGGCACCGGATGCAGCGGCGGGGCGTTGCCCCGGTTGACCAGCGCTCCGCCCTTGCCGTCCCAGTTGTGGCACGAGGCGCAGTTCAGCCGGTACAGCTCGCCTCCGCGGGCGAGATCGACGTCCGAGAGCTCCAGCTCGGGGATCTCCGGTCCCTCACCCAGACGGGCAACGTAGCCCACGAGCTCGCGGATTTCGGCGTCATCGAACGCGGGCTCACCCCGCTCGGCCTCCTGGTCGGGTTCCTCGAGCGGCATCCGTCCGCTGCGCAGCCAGTAGTCCGCGCTCGCCGCTCCCACCCCGATCAGGGTGGGTCCGCGGAAGGTGCCCTCGCCCTGGTTGCCGTGGCAGCTCGCGCAGTTCGCCTGGTACAGGTCCGGGCCACTGGGCAGCTGGGACTCGGGCGACTGCTGACCTTGCGCTGGATGCCAGAGGACGAACACGCCGGCGACGGCGAGCACGGCCGCCCAGCCGATCAGCGCACGGGCACGGCGTTCGCGCCGGGGGCTGGCCGTGGGCGGCCGGGACGGGCCGGTGCGGGACTGGGCCGACATGCCCGGCGCCTACCCCTGATCACCTCGCACAAACGGCGAGTACAGAGCGGCGGCCGTGCGTCGACACGGACGCCGCGAGCCGAGTTCGGCTGACTGCACCAGTGTCCCGGCTCGCGCTCGTGCAACTCGTCTTCATGGGTATACTTTCCGCCGTTACGAGTAGCGCGATGCCGAGCCGTCCAGGCGTCTCAGACGGGCTGCCCGTGTCCGCCGTGGGCCTGAGCGCGGGCATCGACGCGCAGGCGTGGCGGAGGTGGACTCGTCATGGGTACGCGTGCGTTGGCGTTGGCGGCGGCGTTGATCGACCTGGCAGACACGCTGGTGTCCGACTTCGAGCTGACCGACTACCTCGACAGGCTGCTCGAGCGGTCGCTCGGATTGCTGGACGCCGATGCCGGCAGTGTCATGCTCTGCACGGGCGATGAGGCGATGGAACCGCAGCTGCTCGCCTCGTACAGCAGACAGCTTGGCGACCATGAACTGTTCGAGGTGCGTCATGAGGGCCCGGGCGTGGACAGCCTCGTAGGCGCCCGACAAGTGATCGTCGACGACATCGCGGCATCTACGCGGTGGCCTCGCTTCGCCGCGATCGCAGCGACGGCCGGATACGCCTCGGTCGTGGCGTTGCCCATGCGGCTGCGTGGTGAGACGATCGGCACCGTGAGCGTGTTCTGGCGGGAGTCCGCGCCCGCGGCGCTGGACGACATCGATGCCGTGCAGGCGCTCGCGGACATGGCGACGATCGGGATCCTGCAGGAACGGGAGCTCCACGAAGCTCGCGAGCTTTCCAGCCAGCTGCAGACGGCGCTGCACACCCGGATCGTCATCGAGCAGGCCAAGGGCGTGCTCGCCGAGCAGATGGGACTGCAGATGTCTGCGGCGTTTGAGGTCCTGCGTCGGTACAGCCGCAACCACAGCCATTGCCTTCGCCAGGTCGCGACCGACGTCGTCGCCGGACGGCTGTCAGCGCCCGACATCATCGCAATGACGGGAGACGACGGCGCTGCCGCGGCCGACGACCGGGTGCCGCGACCCTCCAACGGCGCCGTGGACCGCGTACCCTGATCGTCGTGCCCAGCCGCACCGGGACGAGTGGCTCGCGGGGTGTCGATGAGGTTCGCGATCAACGTGCCGAACTTCGGCGACTACGCCGATCCAAGGGTCACCGTCGAACTCGCTGTCTCTGCCGAGGAGGCAGGCTGGGACGGGTTCTTCGTGTGGGACCACATCAACGCCACCTCGGAACCGGACAGCCCGCTGGCTGATCCGTGGGTGCTACTCACGGCCGTCGCGCTCGCGACGCGTCGCGTGCGCATCGGCACGATGGTCACACCAGTCGCTCGTCGGCGACCGTGGAAGCTCGCTCGTGAGACAGTCACCATCGACCGGCTGTGTGGGGGTCGGTTGATCCTCGGCGTAGGGCTGGGCTTCCCGCCTGATCTCGAATTCACTGCGTTCGGCGAGGAGTCCGACAGCAGCCGACGGGCCGACAAGCTCGACGAGGGCCTCGAGATTCTCGCCGGCCTTTGGAGCGGCGAGACGCTGGACTTCGACGGCGCGCACTATTCGGTGTCTGGTGTGCGCTTCCTGCCCACCCCGATCCAGCGGCCCCGCATTCCGGTCTGGGTGGCGACCATGTATCCACATCGACGTCCGCTGCATCGCGCGGCGCGCTGGGATGGCCTGGTGCCGATGCACGAGACGAACATGTTCCTGACACCAGCAGAGGTGAGCGAAATGGTCTCGTTCACCCTGACACACCGACGCGAAGCCACACCCTTCGAGGTCAACGTCCCGTGCGTGCTGGCCGATGACGCCGCCGGCGCGCAGCAGCTCGCGCGCGATTATCAGGCCGCCGGCGCCACATGGCTCCAGGTCGGCGCCTTCACGATCGATCAGCTGCGCGCTCGCATCGCAGCTGGCCCACCATCCGTCTGAGACCCACACCCTTCGGGCCACCAGGCAACGTGCAGCAGCACACGGCATCGGACCGCAATGGCGTGCCGGCTGCGCGTGTTGTACGACCAGGCGGTGGAGCACCGATCGCATCTGCGCGAACGACCGGTGTGCGAGGGTTGCCACCTTCCGCCCGTCAGCCAGCCGTGGGTGCGCACCAACACCTGGCAGCACGTCCGCGTCGACGGTGCGGCGCTCGCGTCGACCTTCTTCACGGTGTCGTCGGTCGTGGGTGCTCCCGCTCGTCGTCGTGGTCGGGTGCGGATCGACGGCGGCCGCCGACGTGGCGGCCGCCGTCGCAGGACGGTCGTCAGCGGTCGCCGGTCACCCGGCGGAGATCAGCTCGACCAGCTCGCCGGTGACCTCGTCGTCGCCCGTGCGCGCCACGTCGGCCTGGCTGACGATGCCGACCAGGCGGCCGTCCTCGACGACCGGCAGGCGCCGGATCTGCTTGCGGGCCATCGTGCGTACGACGTCGCGCAGAGCGTCGTCGGGGTCCGCGGTCACCGGCCGCCGGCCCGCGATCTCGCCGGCGGTCACGGTATTCAGATCGGCGCCGTTGACCAGCGCGCGGGTGACGATGTCGCGGTCGGTCAGCATGCCGGTCAGGCGATCGCCGTCGCAGACGGGCACGGAGCCGATGTCGCCGTCGACCATGCGCCGGGCCGCCGTCATCAGGCTGTCGGTCGTCGAGACCGTGACCACGTCGCCGGTCATGATGTCGCGGGCGGTCGTGCGCCCCGATCGGCGGCCGCCGCGGCCCCGGCCCAGCCGGCGCAGCATCCTGCGGGTCGCCACCACACCGACGATCGCGCCGACCACCCTGGCCCACGGCACGTCGACGTCAGGGGTCGCCGCTGAGGCGGCCTTCGCCGCGGCGCGGGCCTTGACCGGGACGTTGGCCCGTACGACACCGCGCAAGATGGCGCCGGGCCGCTGCTGCTCGCCGGCCTTGGCGTTGAGCACGAGCAGGGCACCCGTCGCCGCCGGGACCACCCATTGCAGGGTGGTCAGCCGGCGCTGCGCGTCGGCGGCCTCCGAGGGTGTGCCCGGCGCCGGAGTCGTCGCGTCGTGCACCGGCGCCTCGGCGTCGTCGCCGGCGTTGCTCAGCTTGGCGCCCTGGACCCGACTGTATGCCGTGACGCCCAGGGCCACCGCGGTCAGGGCCGCCTTGGTCAGGTTGACCCAGCGGGCCTGCGGCTGGACGGCCAGGCGCCCCTTGTTGGCCCACACGATCTGCGCGCCTCCCAGCAGGTGGCTCGCAATGGCGGCGGCGTTCACCGGTGTCCAGCGCTCCCAACCTGCGTTGGCGGCGCGGGCGCGTTCAACCGGGTCCGTGATGTGCTCCGTCGCGCCGTTGAGGCCGACGGCGCCCATCAGCGAGCCGCCGAACCAGCCGGCGAGACCGAGGTCGTGCAGGCTGCGGGCGATGGTGTTGTCCTGTGACATGATTCCCCCTGGTCGGGTGCGATGCGGTGGTGGGTCCGGCGCTCCGGCTGCGCTGCGCGCACCGGGGCCGCGGCCCTTCGGCTCCGTGGTCCGGGGAGTGGCGCCCACCGTGCCCGGTCACCGAGGCGTACACACATGACGTCGAGCCGTCCGTGCCGCCTGGACGCCTCGGTCAGCGGTGGCCGAGCACCTCGATGCGCCCATCCCGCTCGCGGACGTGGTACTGCGGCTGCGGGGACGCCGCCGGCCCGCGGACCACGGCGCCGTCGGCGAGCCGGAACACGCTGCCGTGGAACGGGCAGGTGATGCAGCCGTCGTCGACGTCGCCGCCGTCGAGCGGATGGCCCGCGTGGGAGCAGGCGTTGCTCAGCGCGACGACCTGTCCGTCGACCCGTGCGAGGAGGACCCGCCGGCCCCCGACCTCGACCGCGGTCGGCGTCGGCACGACCTGGTCGGCGGCGATGCCGGCGTCGGTCCACTCCTTGGGGCCCTCCTCGAAGGCCGTGTGGTCCACGCCGACGCCGAGCACCTGGCTGAGGTGCCCGCCGAGGTAACCGGCCGCCGCGATGGTGCTCAGCGCCGCCAGCGACAGCAGTCGCCCCTGTCGCGTCCGTCCCACGCGGCGCGCGACCAGCGAGGCGACCTGCAGCACCGCCGCCACATCGGCGGCCATCGCGTGCACGAACGCGACGCGCCGGCCGTGGTCGTACAGATCGCTGTAGTCGCTCAACCCGGCCAGCGCGGTCGGGAGGGCGGCCGCCACCCCCGCCCCGACGAGCCGCCGGGCGGCCGCGGCGTCGCCGTCGTCGCCGAGCAGGTCCAGCAGTCCCGCCGACACCCAGGTGCCGATCACGGCGTCGGTCAACATCGGGTGAAGCCGGTGCCCGAGCCACACCCCGGACAGCGTGTCCTTGACGGCGTCCGGCTCGAATGCAGGTCGGACCCAGTTCGCCAGCGCGTCAGCGGGCGGCTCCAGCGATTCGGCGTGGCCGATCCGGTCGATCAGCCGGCGCAGCGGGTGCATTCAGCATCCTTCCGGGAGCGATGGCCGGCGGCAGTCATGCCCAGGCCCGGATCGGGTAACCCAGGTTGCGTCGACGTGGACACGAGCACGGCCAGTGCTTGGGTGGTCGCGCGCGGGAAGCGCGGCACCCTGTCGTAGCGCTTACCCGAGCGATGCCGGCTACAAGGTGCCCACCAGGTCGTTCGGGGTGCCGACGATGGTCGCGGGTCCGCGTGCCAACAGCGCACTGTCGGCGAACCCTCCGGTTCGCACGGCGATCATCTGCATGCCGACGCGCCGTGCGGCGGCCACGTCCCATGGGCTGTCGCCGATGAGCACTGCATGTGCGGGCTCGACCTCGATCTGACGGCTGGACGCGATCAGCAGATCGGCAGACGGTTTGGCGTCGTCGACCGTGTCGGCATCGGTTGCGGGCAGCTGCGGATCGCCGAGGACGCCGAGCAGCGCCTCGCGGATGGCTGCCTGTGCTGACGTGGCGATCACCGTCGGGACCTCCCGCCGCTGAAGATCGTCGATCAATGCGCCGGCGCCGACGGTCGGTCGCAGGCGTTCAGCGTCGGCGAGGAACAGCGTTTCGTGCGCATCTGTGAGGGCGTCGACGTCGTCCGGTTGGCCTCCCAGCAACCACGTCACCAGTCGGCTGCCGCCCAGGCCGATGGCGCGGTGGATGCGGTCCAGCGGCACCTGGTGGCCGTGGCGGCTCAGCGCCGCGTCCCAGGCCAGCACGTGGTGGTAGACGGAGTCGACGAGTGTCCCGTCGAGGTCGAGCACGACGCCGAAACGCACTGCAGATCCCTTCGCTACTGGTCACGGCCACTGACCTACCCGTCGCCCCGGCGCCTGATCATGACCGATCGACATGCCGGTGAACCGGGTCAGCGCGCAGAGCCTTGTCGTTGGAGGCGAGGGTGTGGGTCGCCGTGCCGATCAGACCCGCGACGAGTCCGCGGCCGATGTCGCGGGCGAGGCGATCCACTGTCCACCTGGTCTCGACGATGCTGTGGCGGCGCGACGTACCCGGCGGAGTCCGCGCACAGACGACGGCGCGCCTGCACGCCACGGTCACGTACCCCAGCTCCAGCCGTCGTTCGCGACGAAGCCTGCCAGCAGTGCGCGTCGGTCCGACAGATCGGCGTCCGCGGCTGCGGCGTGGTACTCCTGCTCCGTGACGCAGGGAACCCCGAGGCGGTCGAGGATCGCGAGCGAAGGGGGCTCGGGGGGCTCGTCGACCGGATCGATGTGCGCCTCGTGCAGGGCGGCGAGCAGCAGATCAACGGCTGCGGTGACTCTGCCCAGCGTCACCGGATCGGGACGCTGCGGTTCGGCCACGCCGAACCGCAGCAGTGTGAGGGTGTCGTCGAGCAGCGCGGTCGCCGGCGCCAGCGCGGTGCCGCGGTCCACCGGATGGAAGTAATGCAGCACCGGATAGGCCATGTGCTGCTGTGCAAGGTCGGCGAACGCGGGCGCGAGGTTCGACAGGTGACCCCGGAGCCGATCGAAGCTCTCGCCGTCCCAACCCTTGTCCAGCAGGTCGCTGACCGTCGGACCGAGATCGACGATCATCCGAGCCACCCGCCGCTTGGTCACGACGGCGTTCATCACCGGCGTGACGTACGTGATCGCGAGTGTGATGAGCACGAGTCCCGCCAACGAGGCCGCGACGGTGCCCGCCCGCCACACCCCTGCGCCGGGACGTAGCTCACCGTTGCCGAGCGTCGACATCGTGTATCCCACGAAGTACAGGCGCTCGCCGATGCCGGCGGGTGCACCGTTCGTCGCACGCACGACCGCGTCCGGATCACCCAGGAACACCAGCGTGAACCCGACGTACAACAGCGTGGCCCACATGGCCACGGCCAGTGGCAGCATCAACGAGCCGTAGACCTGTAGCGCCCAGTGACTGAACCGAGTGCTGCGGACGGCGGGCCGCCACAGTGTGCTCATGACCCGCCCTGACAGTGGGCCGGCACCCCGCATCGAGATCGTCGTGATGTACACGTCGGTGACCGCGACGAGTGCGATCACCGTCCCCACGGCACCGAGGATCACCGTTCCACCATCCAGCGTCCTACTGTGGCTCCTCGGGCCCGTCCGACGATCATTGTCCCTCGCGCCCAGCGCGATCCGACGTCGACGTCGTACGCCGGACGATCTTGAGACGATCGGCGGGGGCGATGTCAGCGCGATCGACGTGGTCGAGGACGAGCTGGATCTGGCGCTCGACAGGTGCCGCGCGCTCCGGCAGCCCCGCCTGCGTCAGCGCGTCACACAGCATGTGCAGCACGTTCAGCAGCACCGTGGCGACCGCGGGGTAGCCGGCGCCGGACTGACGGATCTGGTCGAAGGCCACGTCGACGTAGTCGCCGTGCTCCAGCTGCGACGTGCGCACGATCCGCCGGTCGTCCGGACCGACGTGGAGGTCGGCCGGCAGATCGCGCAGCATGATCTCGTGGACGATCGTGGCCAGGTAGTTGATCGCCTCGTACGCGCTGGTGGCATCACGGGTGCCGATCGCGAGCGCCTGCTGCGCGACGTCCACGAGGTTGCGGATGCCAAGCTCGACGTCGTTGGCGACCCGTCGGGTCCGGCCGATTCCGATGGCGTCAACGAGTGCGGACAGGTGCTCGTCGTCCGCGCCGCGGACGTCGGCGATGACCGAGTCACGCAGCACGAACGATCCGGCTCGCGTCCGCAGGCGAACGGTGGCGCCCGCTGGCATGGCTGCGACCAGCGCGTCGTCGTCGATGTTGGCGACCCATCCGGCCGCGGGCGCGTGCATGGCCCTCGTGGGGCCAGATCCGCGATCGTCGTGCCCCGCACCCCGGTGGCGTGCACCACCCTGGCCGCGCTCCGGATGTGTCCGGTGCACCGCGAGGATCGTGTCCTCGGCGATCTGCGCCATGATCGCCGTCAGCTCCGTCGCGCGAGCGCTGTCGGTGATCGTGACGATCACGACGACCAGTGCCGCCAGGGACAGCCCGAACCCCACGCACGTGGTCAGCACCGGCGCGGCGGACGCATCGTCGAGCGTCAACGTCACCGTCGCGGTGTACCCGAACATGCCGACCATGAAGTCGAGCACCTGCTGCTGGTACCGGTCCGCCAGGTACCAGCGCAGCACACGGGACGAGAGCTGCCCGGCAGACAGCTGCACGAACATGCCGCGGACCCAGAACACGAGAGCGCTGACCGTGATGATCGAGCCCGTGACCGCCGCGAGCAGCGCGCGCGCCCCGGCTGCGGGCGGCATCCAACCGAACAGCCAGCCGTCGGGCAGGACGCCGTCGAGGGCGAGCATCGCCGCGGCCAGCAGCACCCCCACCACGCCACTGACCGCAGGTCGCCGCAGGGACGCGTTCTGCCACAGGTTCATGTCCGGGTGGTTGTCCCCAAATGGAAGGCGATCATGCGCAGCCGCCGCGGTCCGGGCGTGAACGCGCCGAGCGGATCCTTCTCGGGCGGCACGTCAGCTCATGGTGGCTCCCGAAGTTCGACCCGACCGTCGCGCACGGGGTCACGCGGTCGCGTCGAGTAGCTGCTGGCACGCGCGCTCGCACCGGCGGCACGCTTCCGCGCACACCGCGCGGTGGTTCACGCCCGCATCCGCGTGCCGGTCGCAGTGGTTACCGCAGGAGCTGCACGCCTGGACGCAGGCTTCCCGCTCGGGCGCGGGTGGTGGCTGCGTCGTAGGCGGTCTGCCGCGACAGCACCCGCAGTGTGGCGTTGCAGATGTCGGCGCAGTCCAGGTTCGTCCGGATGCACGCGACGAGCGCGGCGACGTCGTTCTCGGCGACCAGGCTCCACGACGTTTCACCGCTGCCCGTCCGGACAACATCCGCGCCACCCGCGTGCCGATTCGCCACCGCCCGGCCGCGACCGACCGCAGGAGGCCGCCCCATGACACCGACCGTGCTGCTCGCGGCGTTCGCGGTGCTCGTCGTGATCGCCATCGGCGTCGCGGTCGCGGTGATGCGCTGGTCGGGCCCCCGCCCCGACGCGCCGCTGAAGGACATCGACGCTGGCCGCGCACCCGAGGACGTCGACGACGCGGCGGGCGCGTCAGACGAGGAATCGGCGGCCAAGCTCGACCGCCCCGGCGGTCCCGGTCAGGAGCCGGAGAACCCCGATCACGGCGATGCCGTTCCGGGATCCGAGGGTGACGACCGTCGCGGATGAGGCTGTGCGCTCCTCGGGGACAGCGGTGATGACGAACGTGACCAGGCGACGTCTGCAGGCGGCCCTCGACGGAATCGGGTCGGTCCCGCTCCCCGGGTCGGGAGCGACCCGGCGGCGGCTGGAGGTGCTCGCCGATGTGGGTGCGGAGGATCTGGCGACCGCCCGACTCGTCGAAGGACACCTGGACGCGCTCGCGATCCTGGAGGAGGCGGGGACCGCGCGCCCCGAGGGGCTGCTCGGGGTGTGGGCGGCCGATCCGCCGACGGGCAGGGTCCATGCCGCAGCGCACGACGCAGGATGGATCCTGTCGGGTGTCAAGCAGTGGTGTTCGGGCGCCGGTGCGCTGGATCACGCGTTGGTCACGGCCCACGCTGACGACGGGTACCGGCTGTTCGTGGTCCCGTTCGATCGTGGCGGCGTCGACGTTGCACGCGACCCATGGCACGCCGTCGGCATGCGTGACAGCGACACCTTCGACGTCGTCCTCGATGGCGTTGCCGTGGACGCGGCCGAGGCGGTGGGCCCCCCTGGGTGGTACCTCTCGCGACGAGGCTTCTGGATGGGCGGAATTGGGGTCGCCGCCTGCTGGTACGGCGGGGCGTCGGGTGCTCTCGACGCGTTGCGCGACACTGTCCGGCGGCGCGAGGACCCCCACGGCCTGGCCCACCTGGGTGCCGCCGACGCACTGTGCGCGGCGATGTGGGCGCTGCTCGCGTCAGCGGCCGACGCCGTCGACGACGGCGTGGCCGGTGCCGATCTGCGACGTCTCGCATGGCGGGTGCGCGCTGCGGTCGAGCGCCTCGCGCCCGACGTGCTCTTGCACGTCGAGCGCGGTGTGGGCGCCGGGGGTCTGACGCGCGATGCGGCGATGGCCCGCCGGGCCGCCGACCTGCCCGTGTACATCAGGCAGCACCACGCCGAGTCCGACCTGGCCGCGCTGGGAGCGGACGTCGTGGGCGGGCCGTGACCCGTCTGCCGTTCGGCATCACCGGCACGTCGGAGGACGTGTGGCGCGCCTGGCACGCCCCGGCTGCCTGGCCGACGCTCGACGTCGTCCGTCCCGGCCGCGCTGTCGTCGTCAGTCCACATCCCGATGATGAGGCGCTCGGTGTTGGTGGCACCATCTGGACGCTCGTGCAGTACGGCTGGACGGTCGACGTCGTGGCGGTCACCGACGGTGAGGGCTCCCACCCGGCGACGCCCGAACGCAGCGCGTCGGATCTCGCGAGCACCCGCCGTGCCGAACAGCGCGCCGCGATGGACGTCCTCGGCGTGCCGCCCGGACGCCTCCACCTGCTGGCGCTGGGCGACGGCACGGTCGCCGAGCATGAGGACGCCGTGACCGGGCTGGTCGGTGGCCTGCTCGAGGCGGGCACGTGGTTGCTGGCTCCGTGGGAGCGTGACGGCCATCGCGACCATGACGCGACCGGGCGCGCCGCGCAACGAGCGGCGGCCGCACACGGTGCGCGTCTGCTGCGGTACCTCGTGTGGGCGTGGTACTGGGCGACGCCGAGCCATCCGTCGATCGCCACGTGGCGGCCGGTCCGCATCGAGCTGTCGGGTGCCGCCCGTGACGCCAAGCGTGCGGCGGTGTCGCGGTACGCCTCCCAGATCGGTGGGCCGGACGATGCGGCGACCGATGTCGTGGTGCCGGCGCGTGCGCTCGCCCATCACAGCCGTTCGTGGGAGATGCTGTTGACATGAGCCATGCCACGCCCACGGGCGTCGACCGCGTGCCGGACGCGCACTTCGAGGACCGCTATCGCGCCGAGCCGGACCCGTGGCGGCTCGAGCACCGCTGGTACGAGCGGCGCAAGCGCGCGCTCACGATGGCGGCGCTCACACATGAACGCTATCGACGGGCGTTCGAGCCGGCGTGCGGACCCGGACTGCTGACCGAACTGCTCGCCGAACGCTGCGACGAGCTGCTCGCTGTGGACGTCGCACCGACCGCTGTCAGTACCGCTGTCTCCCGCGTCGCCGACCGCCCCCATGTCGCTGTCGAGACGATGGCGGTGCCCGATGTCTGGCCGGCGGGCCGCTTCGATCTGATCGTGCTCAGTGAGGTGGGCTACTACCTCGCCCCGGATGCACTCGTCCACCTGCGCAACATGGTGGTGGCCAGCCTCGCCGACGCGGGCGAGCTGCTCGCTGTGCACTACCGTCCCGATGCGGGCGAGCACCGCTCCAACGGCGACGTCGTGCACGACGTCCTGTGCGCGGCGCGTGGTCTGATACGGGTCGCCTCGCACGTCGACGAGTTGTTCCGGATCGACGTCCTGAGGATCTCATGACGCGGCGGCGCCGCGCCGTTCCAGCTCGTCGAGCAGTGAGCTGAACCCTCCGGGTGCGCGCACAGACCGCCGCGCGCTCGTCCGGACGACGAGGCCGTCGTCCCACAGCACGTCCATGCCGGCGTCGGTCATGCGACGGACCAGCAACGTGTCCTCCGACAAGGCGACCTCGGGCACACCGCCGACAGCGCACAGAGCGTCCGCTGAGACCCCGAGGTTGGCGCCGTGCACCGGGCGCGTGCCGCGGCGGCGTTGCGAGCGGCGGTGATCGCGCAGCAGCGCGTCCATGTCGCCGAGGCGGTCCTCCCAGTCGCCGACGGTGATCGCTCCCGCCACAGCGTCGTAGCCCGCGTCCGCAGCACGCAGCTGACGCTCCAGCCAGTGGACGGGCACCCGGCTGTCGGCATCGGTCATCGCGATCCACATGCGCCCGGACGATCGACCGCCGAGGACATCGCATGCCGCGGTGATCGCGGCCGCTCTCGACGCACCCACGTTGCGCGCGTCGAGGCGGACGATTGCTGCGTGGCAGTCGGCGAGCGCGCGCGCCGCAACCACCTCGGTCAGGTCGGTGCACGCGTCGGCGGCCACCACGATGTGCACGTCGGCCCGGACGCGCACCCGGTGGGCGGCGTGGACGACGGCCTCGAGGCACCCGGCCAGCAGCGCCTGCTCGTCGTGGGCGGGCACGACGACCGCCACCGACCAGCCGTGCACCATCACACGCTCCATGCCGGCAGCGGGCGATCGACCAGGGCCCGCAGCCGTGCGGTGTCGTCGCGGACGGCGGCAGCCAGGGCGGCGTGCAGCGACCCGTCGACCGGTGCCCGCATCTGCGGCGGAGCCCGGTGGATGGCGTCGGACGGCAGCAGGTCGGGATCGGCACCCCCGAAGCGGCACACACGGCGCAGCGTCCGACGCGGCTCCGCGCGCAGGTCCTCCTGCGCCACGATCAGGATCTGCTCGTGGGAGAAGTGCTCCAGGAACGGCAGCAGTCGCTCGTGGTAGCGGCTGCGTGCGATGTACTGGCTGCCCGGATCGGTCAGCGCTTCGGCGGCCTGACGATGCTCGCTGCCGTCGCGCACGTGGTGGCGGTACTGCGACAGTGCCCGAGCGACGGGGTCGCGCACCAGGTACACGAGCCCGGCATTCGGAACCAGGTGGGCCATGCGCCCAGCGACCTCCGGGTGGTCCGGCGACGTGTAGCCCGGCGACGCTTCGCCTCGCACCGCGGCCGTCGCCGGAAAGTGCCCTGCGTACCAGTCGAGGCCACGCCAGAGGTTTCCGGCTGCCCACGGTGGGTCGGGCGTGTCCGGGTCGACGTGCGCTGGCCCGAAGAAGAAGTTCAGCTCCTTGGGGTCGGACATCGCCATGTGCGGGTGGTGGCTGAGAGCGCGGTGCACCGCGGTGGTGCCGCACTTCATCGCGCCGATGATGATCAGGGTGGGTCGGGCGCCCACCGCGCCGGAGTTCGGCGCCGACGTACCGGCCTGCATCACGGTGGTGCAGGCTCCCCTCGAAGCCCGTCGAGCGCGCGCGTGACGTCGTCCACGGTCAGCCCGAGCAGGCCGCGATCGGGGGACGCGGCGTGGGGGTCGCCACGGGTCCCCGCCCACAGCGCCACGTGCGGTCCCCCGCGCGGTGGCCCCCAGCGGGTCGGTGACACCGGGCCGAACAGCACCACCGAGGGCGTTGCGAACGCGCTGGCCAGGTGCGCGACGCCGGTGTCTCCGCACACGACCCGTCCAGCGGCATCGACGACGGCCGCGAGCTCGCCGACGTCGGTCCGCCCCGCCAGGACGGATGTCCCGCCCAGGCCGGCACCGTTCGCGACGGCCTTGGCCAGCTCGACCTCGTCCGCGCCACCGGTGACCAGGACCTGTCGGCCACGTCGCAGCTCGTGTCGTGCCACGGCCGCCCAGCGGTCGACCGGCCACCGCCTGGCCGGTGCCGCGGCGCCGGGGTGGATGATCGTCGCCCGGCGGACGTCGTCTGGCACGTCGATCGCAGGTGATCGCACCCGCACATCGTCGGCGCTGGCCGTCGCGCCCAGCAGGCGGCACCAGCGCAACCGCTCGTGCTCGTCCACCCGCCACGCCGGGCCGTCGTGGGCCACGTCGGGGTTCTCGAACGCGATCAGTGCGCCCGGATCAGTCGCCTGCAACGCGAGGTGGCTGGCCGGTCCGCGACCGTGCAGGTTGACGGCGACCGTCGGAAGGCGCACCTCGGTGGGCAGCACCCCCACGTGGTCACGGAAGTCGACGTCCACGAGCGCATCGACGGCGCCGTCGAGCAACCGGACGAGCGGCGCGAGCCATGCGGGGGCGGCGAGGATCCGCTCGTGGCCCGGGTAGCGGTCACGCAGCACGCGCAACGCCGGGACGGCCGTCAGCAGATCGCCCAGGCCCAGTGCCCGCAGGACCAGCAGGCGGGGCATGCCCTCCACGTTCCGGTCGGAGGTCGATATCAGGGCCATGAGGGCTCGGTCGCGGGCGCGATCAGCAGTTCGCGCACCTCGCATCCGGGCGGCTGCCGCAGCGCGTACACGACCGCGTCGGCGACGTCAGCCGGATCATTGAGCTGCTGGTCCGCGGCCGGCTTGAACCGCTCCGGCCGATCATCGAAGAAGCCCGTCCGCATGCCGCCCGGCAGCAGCAACGTGACGCCGACCCGCCCGGCCAGCTCGGTGGACAGCGCACGGGTGAAGCCGACGACGCCGAACTTGCTGGCCGAGTAGGCGGTGGCCGCGGGCAGGGCGCGCAGACCGAGCGTCGAGGCGACGGTGACGACGCGGCCGCGCCGCTCGATCA
Source organism: Euzebyales bacterium (assembly GCA_036374135.1). Classification (NCBI taxonomy): domain Bacteria; kingdom Bacillati; phylum Actinomycetota; class Nitriliruptoria; order Euzebyales; species Euzebyales bacterium. The sequence continues at coordinate 44,462 of DASUUK010000112.1, read as the reverse complement.
GGGTGGGCAGCGCCGCACGCACGACCGCCGCGGTGCCCACGAGGTTGACCGCGATGACGCGCTCCCAGTCCTCGGGGTGGACGTCGAGGAGGTCGCCGCACGCGTCGATGCCGGCCGCGGTCACGACCGCGTCCACGCCGCCGTGGTCCTCGATCAGCTGCGCGGTCGCGCGCCCGGCGGCGCGGGAGTCGGCCAGATCGACCTGCCGCCATGCGGCGTCGCGTTCGGGCTCGGCGATGTCGAGCACCAGCGGGGTGCCGCCCGCGTCGGCCACGGCGCCGACGACGGCCCGCCCCAGCCCGCGGGATCCCCCGGTCACGATGACGGTTCCGAGCTCAGTGGATGGCATGGCTCACTGCCTCCTCGATGATCGAACTGGTGGAGCGGCCGGCCAGGTAGGGCAGGACGACCGCCTGGCCACCCCACGTCGCAAGGAGGTCGGCCTCGGGCATGTCGGTGACGGCGTAGTCGGCGCCCTTGACCCACACGTCGGGGCGCAACTCGTCGAGGACCCGTTCGGGGGTGTCCTCGTCGAAGATGACGACGGCGTCCACTGCAGCCAGAGCGAGCAGGACGGCACGCCGGTCGTGTTCGGCGACCACCGGCCGGCCGCGGCCCTTCAGCCGGCGCACCGACGCGTCGGAGTTCATGCACACGACCAGGCAGTCGCCCAGCCTTCGGGCGTCGGCGAGCAGGCGCACGTGCCCGGCGTGCAGCAGGTCGAAGCAGCCGCCAGTCGCCACGACCGTGCCGCCCGAGGCGCGCACGGCAGCGACCCGCCCGGTGGCGTCATGGGTACCGGGCGACCGGATGCCGGCGTCGGACGCGCCGGACGCTTCGTCATCCACCGCGGTCGCCCCACCGCGGGCGACGAAGGCGCTGGCGGCGTCGACCGCACCGACCACGGCCTCGGAGAGCACCGCGCCGTCGGCCAGTGCGGACGCGATGGCGACGGCGAACCGGTCACCGGCGCCGCACGGATCGACCGGCCCATCAAGCGACGGTGCCGGCACCATGAGTGGCGTGCCATCGGGTCCCACGAACAGCGCGCCGCGGGCGCCCAGGGTGACCACCATCCCGACGGTGCTCCAGCGGTCGCGCAGCGCGTCAGCGGCGACGGTGACCGCCTGCGGCGTCGGAGGGTCACCTGGCAGGTCAACGATGCGTCGCGCCTCGGCCAGGTTGGGCGTGGCCAGACGGGTACCGGGCACCGGTCGGGCGCCCCGGGGGTGCGGGTCCCAGACGACGTGCCCCCCTCGTTCGATCACTCCGGCGAGCGCATTGCGCACCACGGCGTCGGCCGCGACACCCCGCCCGTAGTCCGACACCAGCACGGTCGGCGCGCCGTCCAGCACATCGAGCGCGTCGTCGGCCGGTGCGCGCACCGACGACGGGGCGCCCAGATCGATGCGCACGAGCGGGTGGCCGTCGGCGCGCACACGGATCTTCTGCGGTGTCTCGCCGGCCAGGCCGAGGTCGACGACCCGCACGCGCGCGTCGGTCAGCCGTGCTTCGACGCGGCGCCCCGCCTCGTCAGCCCCCAGCGCCGAGACCAGGACCACGTCGCGTCCGTCGGCGGCCGCGAGCAGGGCCGCCAGCCCCGCACCGCCCGGTCGTGCGCGCTCGGCGGGCCGGTCGACCACCGGAACGGGCGCGTCCGGTGCCAACCGTCGCGCGTCCCCGTCAAGGTCCCGATCCAGCAGGACGTCGCCGACGATCACCAGCGGACGCATCAGGCGCTCCTCCCTGTGTCGTTCTCCGCGGCACCGGAGGTGTGGCGACCGCCGTTGCCGTGGGACGGGCTCAGGGCGTACACGGATCGCGGCCGGCGGCGATCCACCGCCGCGTCGACGGCCGCGCACAGCAGATGGATGACCACGAGGTGCAGCTCCTGGACCGTCGCCGTCGATCCCGCATCGACCGCGACGACCTCGTCGCAACGGTCGGCCAGCGGGTTGGGTCGGGGTCCCGTCAGGCCCCAGATGGCGACGCCGACGTCGCGGGCGGCATCGGCCGCCGTCAACACGTTCGTGCTGCGACCCGACGTCGACAGCGCGACCAGGACGTCGCCGTCGCGGCCGTGTGCGACGACCTGTCGGGCGTACATCTCGCCGGGTCCGTAGTCGTTGCCGATCGCTGTCAGGCTCGAGGTGTCGGCGTGCAGCGCGATCGCCGACAGCGGCTGGCGCTCGCCGCGGAAGCGGCCGACCAGTTCGGCGGTCAGGTGCTGTGCCTGCGCGGCGCTGCCGCCGTTGCCGGCCGCCAGCAGTCGGCCCCCGGCCAGCAGGACCGTCGCCAACGCCTCACCCAGCCGCTCGATGTCGGCCACCTGGCGGCGCAGTGACCGCGTCGCGCCGATCAGTGCATCCACGTGCGCGGTACCGTCGGCGCCGCGCGCCGACACCGGTTCGGTGGTGACGCTCATCGGCCTGCCACCTGCGGTACCAGCGACCGGCGTGGTGGCGGGGCGGCCCACATGGCACGGCGGTACGAACGCAGCGTCGCTCGCGCCACGGCGTCCCAGCCGAAGCAGTGCACGGCCCGCCGCCGTCCCGCCACGCCCATCCGTCGCCGCAACCGGGCGTCGTCCAGGAGACGGCCGACCGCGGCGGCGATGGCGCTGGGATCGTGCGGTGGCACATGAAGGCCCGTGCGGCCGTCGACGACGCTGTCGAGCATCCCGCCGACCGCGCTGGCAACGACGGGGACGCCGCAGGCCATCGCCTCCAGCGGGACGATGCCGAACGGCTCGTACCAGGGGGTGCAGACCACCGCGTCGGCCGAGCGCAACAGTGCGGGTACCCGGTCGCGTGGCACCGCCCCGAGCATGACGACCCGGTCGGCCACTCCCAGGGTGGCCGCCAGGTACCGCAGCCGACCCGCCTCGGCATCACGGTCGAGGCCGTCTGTCGTGGGGCCGCCGGCGACGACCAGTTCGACGTCGCGCGGCAGCAGCGCCAGCGCGCGGATCACGTCGTCGACGCCCTTGCGCGCGACCAGGCGGCCGAGCACGACGATCCGCCGGCGGCGCCCTCTTCGGTCACGTGGTCCCGCTGGCGTGAACGTCGACAGGTCGACGCCGCATGGCACCACGTCGATCCGCGCGGCGTCGGCATCGAGCGCGACGAGTTCGGCGACCTCGTCGCGGCATGTGGCGATCACACGGTCGGCGCTCAGCGCGATCGTCCGCTCGGTCGCGAGTCGCTCGCGCGGGCTCGGGTCGTCGGCACGCAGATGGCGACGCTTGACGACACCCAGGGCGTGGAAGGTGTGCACCACCACGCTCGCCGGAGGTCTGGCGCGCAGCGCCGCGGCACCGGACATCCAGAAGTGGGCGTGCACGACCTCCGGAGGATCGGCCTCCCACCGGTGGGCCAGCACGTCCGAGAAGTCGCCCATCCAGCGGGGCAGGTCGTCCTTCGCGACCTGTGCGGGCGGGCCAGCGGCCACGTGCTCGATCGTGACGCCGGCGCGCGTGACACGTGGCGGCAGTTGGGCGTCGTCACGCCGGGTCCAGACCGTGACCTCGTGGCCCGCCCGCGCCAGCTGCGTCGACAGCGCCGCCACGTGCACGTTCTGCCCGCCCGCGTCCTCGCCGGCGATGGCCGCGAGCGGGCTGGCGTGCTCTGACACCATGGCGATCCTCACGTGGTGACCTCCTCGAGCAGTCGATCCCAGTCCTGCAGGAACCGGCCCAGGCCGTACCGTGACAGCGCGGCCGTCCGTGCCTTGTCTCCGTGTGCCCGCGCCAGTGCCTGATCGGCCAGCAACGCGCGCGTGGCGTCGACCAGGCGGTCGACGTCGGTGGACACCACGCCTGCCTCGGCAGGCACCGCCTCGAAGGCCTCGGTCGTGCCGACGGCGACCACCGGCATGCCCAGGTGCATGGCCTCGAGCAGCGACAGCCCCAGAGAGGTCCAGCGGATGGGATGCACATAGACACGTCGTCGTGCCAGCTCGTCGTGCATGCGCGCCTGGTGCACGTCGTCGTGGGAGGTGACGTCGTCGACGTCGACGTCGTCGGCGCCCATGCCGTACAGGTCGATCGGACCGGCGGCGGCGAAGCGGGGCAGCAGATCGGTGCCGGTCACCCGCGCTCTGCGCACCGGGTCGTTGATCACCATGGCCGCGCGGGCGAGTTCACCCGTGTAGCGCTGACCGGGGTCGACGATGCCGTGCTCGACGACGGTCGTCGGCGTCGACCCGCAGTCCCACAGCAGGTCGTTGCAGTGTGTCACGTGGACGACGCGCAGGTCGTCGCGGTCGGCGGCCGGGTGGTGCAGATCGTTGATCCGTCCCTGCGGCGCGTTGTGCTCCAGGTACACGGCCGGGACGTCGCGCCCCGGCCGACGCCCGCCGAGCCAGCGTTCGGCCAGGCCGTGCAGCTCCTCGGGGCGCTGCAGCACGACCACGTCGACGTCGGTCGCCGCGCACTCCCGCCGCGACACCTCGACCGCCGACGGTGGCCAGTCCCAGGTGCGAGCCCGCCCGCGGCCGTCGGGGCCACGGCCTGGCTCGACAGGCAGGAGCCAGGTGTGGTCCCCGTGCACCAGTGACGTGGTGTAGGACCCGTGCACGTGCCACAGCAGCACCCTCATCGCGCCACCACGGGGTGTGGCCGGCCGACCACGGTCGGAGGCAGCGTTCGGTCGCGGTCCGACACAACGCGACGCAGCGCGCCGATCACATCGTCGGTGGTGACCGCATCCAGGCACGGGTGACCGGGCAGCGGGCACCTGATGGCACGACAGCCGGCACAGGCGATGGCGTGGTCGCCCAGCAGCACGTTGGGAACGCCCCAGGGACGCCAACGTACGGCTGGCACCGTCGGCGCGAACAACGACACGACCGGCGTGCCGACCGCCGCGGCCAGGTGCGCGGGACCCGTGTTGCCGGTGACCAACGCGGCGCTGCCCGCCAGCAGGTCGGCCAGCGCCGCCAGCGTCGTCGTGCCGCCGGCGTCGAAGGCGTCCAGGCCGGCGGCGATCCGGGCAGTCAGCGCCCGCTCGCCGGGGCCTCCGGTGACGGTCACCTCCCAACCCGCTGTGCCCAGGGCCGTGACCAGCGAGCGGTACCGCTCGGGTGTCCACGTCCGTGCGGGAGCCGACGCACCCGGATGCACGATCACGCGCGCGGCGTCCGGCCGCCGGTCCGCGGCGGACCGGCGCGTGATCTCCAGCCCGCCATGGTCGCCCCGAGGCAACCGGTGCCCCAGCGTCGCCACCAACGACAGCGACCGCTCCACCTCGTGGACGTCGTCGGCGACGCGGTGACGGACGTCCAACAGGGCGCCCGGGAAGTCCTCACTGATCGCGGCGATCGTGGGGACGCCCGCCAACCGCAGCAGCAGCGCCGTCGGCAGAGGCGACTGGTGGAACGACGTCAGCACGACCGCCTGATCGATCCCGCGACCAGCGAGGTCGTCGACCAGTCCCAGCGTCCGCCTGCGGTCGACCACGCGTGCGTCCGGGTCGATCCAGTCGGCTGGGTGTTCGACGATGGCGTCGACGCCGGGCAGCAGTTCGGCCGCCGCGCGGCCGTTCGGACCGCACCACAGCGTGACCCTGTCCGCACCTGCGGCCACCGCCCGGATCGCTGGCCCGGCCAACAGCACGTCGCCGACGTTGTCGGGACGAACCACGAGCACATGCGGCCTACCGCTGTCGCTACTCGAGGCCGGGACGTGTGGCGCATCACTCATGACCAGCCCCCGAGCGCGAGCTCGGCGGCATGGCGGAGGTCGGTCGCCACGACCGGTGCGGCCGCGACCTCGTCGTCCCGCGTGACCGCCGTCGGCACCAGGACGGCGCTGGCGCCGGCAGCGTGCGCGGCGGCGATGTCGCTGCCGATGTCGCCGATGACGACGCACCGTCGGACGTCGACACCCAACCGCCGGGCCGCTTCGACGATCATCCCTGGCAGTGGCTTGCGGCACCCACAGCCGTCGTCGGGGCCGTGCGGGCACACCACCCAGGGCCCCAGCGGGCCGAGCAGTTCCTCGACGCGAGTGTTGACCGCGTCGACCTGTGCCGGAGTCACGAGTCCGCGGGCCACGCCGCTCTGGTTGGACACGACCGCGGTCGGCACGCCGGCCTCGCGGATCATGGCGACGGCGTCGCGTGCTCCGTCACGCAGTGCGACCTTGTCAGGGTCGCCGTTGTAAGCGACGTCGGTGACCAGCGTGCCGTCGCGATCGAACAGCACCGCCGCGGCCCCCGGCCGCGGGACGCCCTCACGCAGCACGCGGACCCAGCCCGCGAGCCAGTGCCAGGTGGCCGCAGGCGGTATCGCAACGCTCGTGGCGGCCATCGTCGCGACCTCGTCCGCTGTCCGCGGTCCGGGTGCGATCCGCTCGCCGGCGAACGCGGTCGTCACGGCCGCCCATCCGGCGAAGGCGCCGCCCGCGAGCCGCCGGTGTCCGGCGCCCGCGGCGACGACGGCCGTGACCAGAGCCGCCGTCGCCACGAGGTGCCGTCGCCTGCGACCGCGGGCGACCTCCGCACGACGCCGCCAGTCGGCGCCGTGACGCACGCGCATCCGCGGATCGTCGGCGTTGCCGCGTTGCAGTGCGATGCTGATCCACGGCCCTGCGGGGCGTACCGGATGGCGCACGCCACGGCGGCCCGGCACGATCCGCCAGCCGCGGTCGGTGACGCGCAGCCCCAGGTCCGCGTCCTCGCGGTACGCGCGCTGGAAGCGCTCGTCGAAGCCGCCGACCGCCACCAGTGCGCTGCGCCGGTACGCCATGTCGGCGGTGGCCCAGCGCGCCCGTTCGAGCCCGGCGACGTTGCGCTCCCAGTCCGTCGCTGGTCGGTCACCGGGCAACGGCACCGAGATGCGCCCCTGGCTGCCGGCGACCTCACCGCCGACGTCCAGATCGGCGGCGAGCCGGGCGAGCCAGTCGGGCTCCACCTCGACGTCGTCGTCGAGGAACGCGACCCACGGCGTGGACGCGGCCCGCCAGCCGACATTGCGGGCCGCGGCCGGTCCGCGCGCAAATCCCGGGAGCACGCGGACGCGGTCGTCCAACGGTGGCACGAGCGGGCCGGTCGACAGCGGTGCCGTGGCGTCATGGCGGTCGTCGACCAGCAGGACTGCGGCGGGCGCCGGGCCGTCCGCGGCCGCCAGCGACGTCAGCAGGTGTTCCAGCGATGGTCGGCCGATCGTGGGTACGACCACCGTGACGTCGCCGGTCATGCGCCCACCACCGGCTCGCTGCGCTCGCCCTCGCCCTGACGATCCCCGCCCACCGGCTCGCTGCGCTCGCCCTCGCCCTGACGATCCCCGCCCACCGGCTCGCTGCGCTCGCCCTCGCCCTGACGATCCCCGCCCGCGAGCCCGCGCCGCCGGATCAGGAACGGGCCGAGCGCCAACGCGTCGACGGGAGCCGAGCCGAAGCACTCGAGCGCGTCCCGGGGGTCGTCGACCATCGGCCGCCCTGCGGTGTTGAGGCTGGTGTTGACGACCACCGGCACGCCGGTGCGATGCTCGAGCGCGGTGAGCATGCGGGCGACCAACGGCTCGTCGTCGGGGTCGACCGTCTGGATCCGCGCGGTGCCGTCGACATGCACGACGGCGGGGATGCGCTCGGCCCACGCGGGGTCCACGCGATGGGTGAACAGCATGTACGGGCTTGGCAGCGGGCCCGCGAAGATCTCCGCGGCCCGGTGGGCCAGCACCATCGGCGCCACGGGCCGGAACTGCTCGCGGCCCTTGACGTCGTTGAGCCGTTTCAGGTTGTCGGACCGGGTCGCGTTCGCCAGCAGGCTGCGGTGGCCGAGCGCGCGTGGACCGTACTCGCTGCGGCCCTGGAACCAGGCGACGATCCCGTTGGCGGCGATCACGTCGGCGACCGCGACCGCGACGTCGTCGGGACGCTCGAACGCGATGTCGGCGGTCACCAGCCATGCCGCCAACTCGTCGTCGGACCACGACCGGCCGAGCGCCGCGGTGGTCATCGGTGCCACCCGGTCACCGCCCGTCGCCGCGACGTGCAGCGCGCCGCCCAGCGCCGTGCCCGCATCGCCCGCGGCGGGCTGGACCCAGATGTGCTCGAACGGCCCCTCCGTCGCCAGCCGCGCGTTGGCCACGCAGTTGAGGGCGACTCCGCCCGCCAGGGTGAGCACGTCGCGTCCCGTCCGGTCGTGCAACCACCGGCTGAGGTCGAGCAGCACCTCCTCGAGGCGGATCTGCACCGTCGACGCAAGGTCGGCGTGCTCGGCGGTCCACTCGGCGCCTTCACGACGCCGCGGAGCGAACGCCGACCAGTCGATCGGCTCGACCCGGAATCCGCCGTCGCCCGTCGCGCGAACCAACTCGCGGAACTGCCCCAACCAGCGCGGCGCGCCGTATGACGCCATCGCCATGACCTTGTACTCGTCGCTGGAGCGGCGGAACCCGAGGTGTGCCGTGACCTCCTCGTAGAGCAGACCCAGCGAGTGCGGCAGTGGTTGCGACGCGAGCACGTCGAGGTGGCCGTCGGTCGCCAGACCGGCCAGGTGCGACGTCGCCTCACCACGGCCGTCGAGCACGAGCACCGCCGAGTCGCGGTGCGGCGCGGCGAGGTGCGCCGACGCCGCGTGGGCGACGTGGTGCGGCACGAAGCGCACCCGTTCGGGGTCGAGTCCGGGCAGCGCGGTGCGTAGGAACAGAGGCGCTCGCCTGGCGTACAGCGTCCGCAGGCCCTCCCAGTCGTCGGCGACGACGTCGCCCGCCACAGGCGGGGCCAGGTCCGGATCGTACGAGTACGCGACGGCGTCGAGGTCGTTCGCGCGCAGCCCCGCCTCGGCCAGGCACCAGCGCATGGCCTGCTCCGGCAGTTCCCACGTCGCGAAGGGGACGGGCGGCTTGCCATGCTTGCGCCGCGTGAACCGCTCCTCCTCGGTCGCGGCGACGATGTCGCCGTCGACGACCACGGCAGCGGCCGGATCATGGAACACGGCGTTGACTCCGAGCACCCGCATGCAACGCACCTTCCTGTGACAGCCCGCAGGCTGCGATGTACAGGTGCGGCGGGGGCACGGCCGACGTATCCCGGCAGGGACCTGGCCGGAGAGGGACCCCCTTGCTACCCGCTCAGAACGGGTTCACGCATACGAAATTCGTCGCATGTGTATTCCAGCGGCGCAGGAATGTCCGCATGGCCAGGTGGGCACACGGTGGCGGCCACCGGGAGAGGAGCCCAGCGATGGTCGACGACCGCGTGAACGCGGTGATGATCACCCGCAACCGCGCCGCCGACGCTGCGGAGTCCGTCGCGGCGTTGCGCGACCTGCCCGAGCGTCCGCACGTCATCGTGGTCGACAACGGCTCTACGGACGGCACGACCGCCGCGGTCCATGCGCGTCGACCCGACGTCCGCGTGATCACGCTCGACCACAACCGCGGCTCGGCCGGGCGCACGGTCGGTGCGCGCGCGGCGACCAGCCCGTACGTGGCGTTCTGTGACGACGACACCGCGTGGCGGCCGGGCGCACTGCGGCGTGCCGCTGACCTGCTCGACGCGCACCCGACACTGGCGGTCGTGGCGGCCCACGTGCGGGTCGGCGACGACGGCCGGGACGATCCCGTCAGCGGGGCGATGGCCGGCAGTCCGCTGCCTCGCGTCCCGGGTCTGCCCGGCGTGCCGGTGCTGGGGTTCCTCGCGGGGATGTCCATCGTGCGCCGGGACGCCTACCTGAGCGTGGGCGGGTTCGTGCTGCGCGACGGTGTCGGGGGTGAGGAGGCGTGGCTGGCGGCCGATCTCGCCGCCGCCGGCTGGCACCTGGCCTACGTGCCCGACGTCGTGGCGCACCACCGCCCGTCGACCCGCCGTGACAGCGTTCGACGGCGCCGTGGCGACCTGCGCAACGCGCTGCTGTTCGCGTGGTCCCGGCACCGGGGCGCGGAGGCGGTGGACGCGACCGCGCGCGTGCTCCGGACGGCGCCCCGCGACCTCGACGGCCTTGTCGGCCTCGTTGGGGCGCTGCGGTCCGCCGGATGGGTCCGACGGCACCGACGACCGCTTCCCGAGGACGTCGTCTCGTCTCTGCACCTGCTGCAGGCCACCGCCACCTAGACTCAGGTCGTGTCGCGTTGACACGACCTGAGAGGGTGTCACGACGGTCATGGTGGACCACGACCTGCTGTTGGACATTCTGTTGCGCTTCTCGCGCACCCTCGTACGCCACTACAAGGTCGCCGACGTCCTGCCCGATCTGTGCGCCGACATGACGAAGCTGCTCGCCGTCGACGGCGCTGGGATCATGCTGGAGGACGAGCGTGGCGTGCTGCGCTTCGTTGCGGCGTCCGACGAGGTGGTGGGCAGGATCGAGCTACTCCAGCTGCGCGCCGGTGAAGGGCCGTGCATCCGCGCCTACGAGACGGCGTCGACCGTCGCCATCCCCGATCTGGCTACGACCGACGAGCTGCCGATGTTCGCTCCGCTGGCCGTCGACGCGGGCATGCGCGCCGTGTTCAGCTTCGCGATGCGCGTCGGGGACATCACGGTCGGCGCGTACAACATCTACCGGCGCCAGCCGGGCGAGCTCGACGACGAGGCCGTGCACGCGGCCGAGGTGCTCGCGGACCTCGCCAGCACGTACATCGTCAGTGCCGACGCGGTCGAGCGGTCGACCCTGCTGGCCACCCAGCTGCAGCGCGCGCTGGACAGCCGGGTCGTCATCGAGCAGGCCAAGGGTGTGCTGTCGCACGCCTGGGGCGTCAACGTCGACGACGCGTTCGAGCAGCTACGCACCTACGCGCGCTCGGGCCGGGTACGGCTGCACGACGTCGCCGTCGACCTCGTGGAGGGACGACGCACCCCGGAGGACATCCGCTCCGCGGGCGACTGACGCCCGCTCTCAGCACGGCGGTCCGCAGCGGGCCTGCCCGGCAGCGGCCCGGTCGAACCGGCGATCACACGATCCGGTCGACGAGGCCGTGTTCGGCGATGACGATCGCGGTCGCGTCGCCGTCGTACTCGAGCCCGTAGCGGGCGGAGATCGCGGCGCCGGCCTCGGCGTCGTCCGGTGTGGTGCGCAGCAGGTCCGCGACCTCGACGAACAGTTGCTCGAACCCGGCGGGCGAGATGATCTCCAGCAGGCGCGCGGGCGCGTCGGTCGCGTTCCAGAACGTGTGCCAGACGTCGCGAGGCTTGTAGACCAGGTCACCGGGCTCCCCGTACACCACGGTCGAACCCAGCTGGAAGCCCCAGCGTCCCTCCAGCACGAACGAGAACTCGTCCTCACGGGAGTGGCGGTGCACGGGTGCCGCCAGCCCGCGAGGGACGATCGGATGCTCCACCAGCGAGAACCGGCCGTCGGACGGTCCACCGCCCACGACGAAGCGTGCGCCGAGCGTGCCCAGCTCGCCGGTGATGGTGTCGGCCGCCCGGACGACCGGGCTGCCCAGATCGAGGTTCAGGAACGACATCGGCTGCACCGTACCGCAGCCGACGACCCGGACGATCCCGGCCGATGCCCGGACGGGGCTGGTGATGACACGCGTCGCGGTGTGGGATGGGGGCGACCGCGCGGATGCCGAAAGAGACGGAGGCGCAGATGACGGTGGACGTCCAGGTGATCGACGCCGGAACCATCGCATCCCACCCGGCCGAGGAGCTGCCCACGCTGCTCGAGGGCACCGGCGGCGTCGTGTGGGTTGACATCGACGCATGCGACGCGCAGGCGCAGGGCGTGCTGGCGGACGTGTTCGCCTTCCACCCGATGGCGATCAGGAGCTGCGTCGAGCGCAACCGCGTGCCCAAGGTCCACGCCTACGCCGACCACGTCTTCCTCGTGCTGCACGGGCCCGAGCGTGGGCGTGCCGGTCACATCCACTACGTCGAGCTGGACCTGTTCGTCGGTCCCAACTACGTGGTCACCGTCCACGGGCCGGTGAACCCGGCCGTCGAGCCAGGGGTCGCGCTTCGCGAGACGCAGGCTGTGCACGATCGCATCGCCGCGGGTCGCCTGCGCCCCAAGGCGCCGCTGGAGCTGCTCTACGCGATCGTGTCGCGGGTCGCTCGCACCATGGAGCGCCTGATCGAGGACCTGACCAGCGATGCGTGGCGGCTCGAACAGATCGTGACCCAGGGCGACATCGACGACACCGAGGAATTCCTGGAGGAGCTGTTCCAGACCCGTCACGGACTGCTCGCGGTGCGCACGATGGCGACGCTCAGCCGTGAGATCCACGAGCGGGTGGCCTCGCTCAGCCGGTTCATCCCGCGCGCGGGCAGGCCGTTCGTCGACGACCTCGTCGAGCAGTTCGACCGCGTGCGCGGGATCGCCGACGGTCAGCAGCAGTACGTCGAAGGCGTGATCGAGCACTACCGCACGCGGGTGGAGACCAAGATGGCGATCGCTGCCGAGCGCCTGACGGTCATCGCCGTCGTGACCCTGCCGATCACGGCACTCGCGTCGGTCTATGGCATGAACATCATCGTCAACGAACGGACCGACGTCGCGCACCTCGGCGTCCTGCTCGTCGCCATGGCCGCCATGTCCGCGGCACTGCTGACCTGGGCGCGCCGCAGGGGGTGGTGGTGAGCCGCGACTGCGATCGCGGTCTGCGCGGCGCCCGCGAGGGGCCCGAGCGCCGCCGTCTCGTCAGGCCCGCGGTGGTTCCAGCAGCGGTGCGAGGCGTGCGCGGTGGAAGGCGCGCCCGCCGAGCAACGTCGCGTCGCTCCAGGCCCGCTTGAGGTACAGGTGCGTCGGGTGCTCCCACGTGAACCCGATGCCGCCGTGCAGCTGCAGTGCTCCGCCGCTGACCTCGGTGTGCGCCTGCGACGCGACGACGTGCGCCAGGCTGGCAGCGACCGCGACATCGTCGATGCCGACGTCCGCCGCCCACGCCGCGTGGTACACGGCCGAACGGGCGTGCTCGGTCGCGACGAGCATGTCCGCGCAGCGGTGGCGCACGGCCTGGAACGTACCGATCGGACGGCCGAACTGCATGTGCGTGCGCGCGTGCTCCACCGTGCGGTCGAGCATGGTCTGACACCCGCCGAGCTGCTCGGCAGCCAGCACGATCGTCGCGACGTCGGCGGCGCCGCGCACCGCGTCGACCACGGCCGGCCCGACCTGGAGCAGCGTCGCCTGCGCATCGGTGAACGTCACGTCCGCCAGCTCGCGGGTCAGGTCCATCGTGTCGACCGCCCGGCGGGTGACGCCGTCGGCGGCGCCGTCGACCAGCATGAGGGCGATGCCTTCGTCGGTGGTGGACAGCACGAGCAGGTCGTCGGCCCCCGCGCCGTCGAGCACGCCGCGGGCCGCGCCGTCGATCCGCCAGCCATCGCCCTCGGAGCGTGCGGTCGTGGCTGGTCGATCCGGCGTCCAGGCCCCCGCGTCGTCTGTGACGACCAGTGCGGCCAGCCGCTGCCCGCCGGCCACCGGCTCGAGCACCGTTGCGGCCGTCTCGCACTCGACGCGTGCCAACGTCTCGGTCGCCAGCGTGGTGCCGAGCATGGGCGCCGCCGCGGCCACGCGACCCAGCTCCTCCGCCACGATCGTCAGGTCGACGACACCGGCTCCCAGTCCACCAAGCGTTTCGGGCACCGTCAGACCCACGACGCCCAGCTCGGAGGCCAGGGTGGTCCAGAACTTGGTCGCCCAGGGCCCGTTGGCTGTGCGCTCGACGGCCTCGGGCGGCCATGCGCGCTGACACGCATCGCGGACCGTCTCGCGGAGCAGGTGCTGCTCGTCGCTGAACACGAACGGTTCGGTGGTCATCGTGCGCTCCCTCAGCTGCGCGGCACGTCCCGCCACGGAACGTCCTTGTCGACGCGCACGTCGCCGGGCAGACCCAGCAGGCGCTCACCGATGATGTTGCGCAGGATCTCCGACGTCCCTCCCTCGATCGTGTTGGCCCGTGACCGCAGGAACTTCCAGGTCAGTGACCGGTCCGCAGGCGGGGTGGTGTGCGGGTCGTCCGGGCCGGGGTGCGTGTAGCGGGTCGCCTCGACACCCAGCACGCGCATGCAGAAGTCGTACACGGCCTGGTTCAGCTCGGCGCCGACGACCTTGTCGATCGCACCGCGGGACCCCATCGGGGCATCGCCCTGCTCGGCGCCGTGGCGCCAGCCGGTCAGCCGCTGTGCCTCCGCGCGGACCGCGAGGTCGAGCAGGTGCTGCTCGTCGGCCGGCGTGCGCAGCTCGGGCCGCTGCGCCCAGAGCCGCAGCGCGTCGCCGATCGTGCCGTCCCCGCGCGCGGAGCTGCGCCCACCCAGCGCCTTGCGCTCGCTCATGAGTGTGGTCATCGCGACGCGCCAGCCGTCGCCGACCTCACCGAGGCGCCACCCGTCGTCGATCTCGACGTCGTCGAGGTACACCTCGTTGAACTCGGCGTCACCGGTCAGCTGGCGCAGCGGCCGCACGTCCACACCGGGGTGGTGCAGATCGACCACGAAGTAGGTCAGGCCCTTGTGCTTGGGGACGTCCGGGTCGGTACGTGCGACCAGCAGCGCCCATCGTGCGTGCTGGGCGAGACTGGTCCAGACCTTCTGTCCAGTGACCCGCCACACCCGGCCGTCCCACTCGGCCCGCGTGGCCAGGCCGGCGAGGTCCGAGCCGGCGCCGGGTTCGCTGAACAGCTGCGCCCACAGCTCCTCGCCCGTGAACAGCGGGCGCAGCAGCCGCTCCTGCAGCCGGTCCGACCCGTGGACGACGACAGTGGGCGCGGCCATCCCGTGCCCGATAGGGTTGCGCAGGAAGGCGTCGGGCGCGCCCGACGCCCGCAGCACCCGGTCCACGTCAGCCTGCCGTCCCTGCGGAAGCCCGCGTCCACCGCGCCCCGTCGGGAAGTGCACCCATGCGAGACCGCGGTCGAACTGCGCACCCAGGAACGCCACCGCACCGGTCTCAGCGGGTGGGTGGTCGCGGACCAGCTCCTCGGCGTCGACCACCACCCCCGTGCGTCGGTCGGTGCCGATGGTGTCGGTCATGGGCCTCACCGTCCGTCCGTAGGCGATGATCGACCGCGGCTGGATGGCCGCCGTGCCAGCCAGACGACGGTATCACGACCCGGATCGCGGCGGCCGGGGCGACCGCCGTTCAGCGCAGCCGTCGGCCGCTCACCCGATCGATGTCGAGCCGCAGGTGGTGCGACCGGTCGCCGGGTGCCCACGGCTGCAGCGGCAGACGGCGCGCCGCCTCGAGCTCGTCGTCATCGGTGACCATGCGCAGTCGCCCGAACGCGAGCACGCTCCACCCCTGTTCCCACGTCGTGTCGACGTGGTCGAGCTCGAAGGTGACCTCCTGCATCCGCAACGCCGCGAGCAACTTGCTGCCCGGTGCGGTGCGGAACCACAGCACCCGGCCCTCGGCTACGTAGTTCACCGGCAGCACGAGCGGTCGGCCCCCGTCGGCGAAGGCGAGGCGCCCCAGTCGCGGCCGGTGGGTCTCCAGCAGTTCGTGGCACTCGTCGGTCGACAGCGGTGTGAGACGGGCGTTCGCGTCCATGGCGTTCACGACGCGTGGACGACGACGACCGGACCGTGGGCGTGCGTCAGGCACTGCTGGCTGACCGACCCGAGCAGCAGCCCGGCGAACCCGCCCCGCCCGCGGCTGCCGACGACCAGCATCGACGCGGGGGAGGCCGCATCGTCCATCAGCACCCGGGACGGACGCCCACTGACGACCCGTTGGTTGACGGCACGATGGTCCGCGCCGAGCTCGTCCTCCACGATCTGCGCCAGCCCGATCCGCGCGCGTCGGTCGGCCCGCTCGCGCTCGACCGCCGACGCATTCGAATCGGCGGGATCCGGATCGGAGCCCGGTCGGACCTGGACGGCACGGAGCGGCACATCGCGGAGGCGGGCCTCCTCCGCAGCCCAGGCCAGCGCCTCGCGCGACGCCGCCGAACCATCGACGCCAACCACGACCGATATCGTCTCGACCGGGTCACCGCCGGCGTCGTCGGCCGCCGGGACGACAGCGACCGGCACGTTGGCGTGCGCCGCGACCTGCTGGCTCACCGAGCCGAGCAGCAGGCCGGGGAAGCCACCCAACCCGCGGCTGCCGAGCACGACCAGATCGGCGTCCCGCGTGTTGTGCAGCACGGCGGCCGCGACGCCGCGGCCGGACACCAGCGGTACCTCGACCCGGACGTCTGCATCCGAGACGCCGGCGCGCTCCAAGGCGTCGGCAACCGTGCGCACGCCCGCGTCGTGTTCGCGGTCGTGCGCCAGCTCGCGGTTCAGCGGCCCCGTCAACCGGGACACGTGGATGGCGTGCAGGACGGTGAGCGACGCGGATCGCAGCTGCGCCTCGTGCACGGCCCATACCAGTGCGCGGTCCGCGTGGGCCGACCCGTCCACAGCGACGACGATCTTCATCAGCTGCCTCCCTCGTGCGTCAGGTCAGACGCCGGCCCGACACTCCCGCGATGTCCAGTCGGAGGTAGTAGGGCCGGCCCTCCGTGCCGGCCCACGGCCGCAGCGGCCGTTGTCGCACGTCGTCCAGCTCCGCCTCGTCGGTCACCTGGACGAGGCGTCCGAACGCCAGCACGCTCCAGCCCTCCCGCCAGACCTCGTCGACCTCGTCGATCTCGAAGGCCACGTCGTCCTGGTTCGCGGCGGCGGCCAGCTTGCTGCCCGGGCCGGTCCTGAAGTACAGCGCGTCGCCGACCGCGACGTAGTTCATCGGCAGCACCAACGGGACGCCGTTGCGCATGAACGCGAGACGACCCAGGCGTGGGCGGTGGCTGACCAGCAGGCGGAGGCACTCCTCGGCGGACAGCTCGATCAGTGCGTTGCGGTGCTCGCGCATGCGCACCTCCCAGTCGGTCGCCTGGTGTGAGCGTGCCGTGATCCGCTGGTGTCCCGCAGGCCGTTGGGCCCCTCGCGACGGGGGCCTTGGTCCGCATCGGCCGAGAGGAGCGCGCGGACGTTGATCGGCGCCGCCGCGCAGGTCCGCGCGTGGGTGGACGCTACGATCCACAGCCCGCCGCCGCGACGAGGAGGCCCAGCATGGCCGCACGTTGGCATCCACCAGCATCGGATCCCTCCGCGTGGCCGGAGCTGCCGTGGGCGGAATGGGCCGACGCGCTCGAGGCGCTCCACCTGTACGCACAGATCGTCGGCAAGATCCGTCTGGCGTGCGGTCCGTGGCTCAACCACTCGTGGGGGGTGGCGCTCTACGTGACCGCGCGGGGTCTCACGACGTCGTTCGTGCCGTACCGTGGTGAGGGGTTCGAGGTGGACCTCGACCTGACGCGCCTGCGCGCCCAGATCGTGACGACCGCCGGTGCCGTCGAGCACGTGCCGTTCGCGTCGATCAGCGTCGCTGCCTTCCACGACGCGGTGCTGGCCGCGATGGGCGCGGTCGGCATGCCCGTCACGATCCATCCGGTGCCCAGCGAGATCGCCGACGCCACACCGTTCCCCGACGACACCGACGAACGCGTCGTCGACCCCGACCACGCCGTGGCGTTGTGGCGCGCGCTCGTGCAGGCCCATCGCGTGTTCACCGAGTTCCGTGCCGGGTTCCTCGGCAAGGTCAGCCCGGTGCACCTGTTCTGGGGTGCCTTCGACCTGGCGGTCACCCGCTTCTCGGGCCGCCCGGCCCCGCCGCACCCCGGCGGCCTGCCGAACTTCCCTGACGCCGTCGCGCGTGAGGCCTACTCGCACGAGGTGACCAGCCTGGGGTTCTGGCCGGGCAACCGCGAGTCTCCGACCCCGATCTTCTACGCGTACGCGTACCCCATGCCTGGTGGGTTCGCCGACGCGTCCGTCGAACCGGACGAGGCGTTCTGGCTCGACGCGCTCGGTGAGTTCGCACTGCCGTACGACGCGGTGCAGGCCGCGGACGACCCCGACGCCGCGTTGCTGGCGTTCGCGCGCAGCACCCACGCGGCGGCCGCCGACCTGGCCGGCTGGGACCGGTCGGCGCTCGAGTCGTCGGACCCGCACCCGGCGACCTGGTGGCACCGCAACGGCTGACCGGTCGCGGCTGGCGCGTCACCGCCGTCGGCGGGGTCCGTGCTGTCGGTGTCGCGGGATTGGCCCGGTCGTTACAGTTGCCATGGTGGGCGCGCGAGGTCGCCCGACGAGGAAAGGGCCGTGGCATGTCGGTGCTGACCGATCCTCCCCAGGCGCGTGACTTCCTCGCGCTCGACCGGCTGCTGTCCGACGAGGAGGTGCTGATCCGCGACACGGTCCGGCGCTTCGTCACCGACCGCGTCGTCCCCGACGTCGGGGACTGGTTCGAGCGCGGCGTGTTCCCCCGTGAGCTGATCAAGGAGATCGCGGCACTGGGCCTGCTCGGCATGCACCTGGACGGGTACGGATGCGCGGGCACCAACGCGACCAGCTACGGGCTCGCGTGCCTCGAACTGGAGGCCGGCGACACCGGTGTGCGCAGCTTCGTCTCGGTGCAGGGCTCACTGGCGATGTTCCCGATCTGGGCGTACGGCTCGGAGGAGCACAAGCAGCAGTGGCTGCCCGCGATGGCCGCCGGCGAGGCGGTCGGGTGCTTCGGGCTCACCGAGCCCGACTCGGGCAGCGATCCCGCCAGCATGCGCACGCGCGCCCGTCGTGACGGCGACGACTGGGTGCTCGACGGCACGAAGATGTGGATCACCAACGGCGGCATCGCCGATGTCGCGGTCGTGTGGGCGATGACCGACGACGGTGTCCGCGGCTTCGTGGTCCCGACGGGCACGCCTGGGTTCACGGCGAACCCGGTCGAGCACAAGCTGTCCCTGCGCGCGTCGGTCACGTCCGAGCTGGTGCTCGAGGGTGTGCGGCTGCCGGGTGACGCGGTGCTGCCGGGTGTCCGCGGCATGCGCGGTCCGTTGTCGTGCCTGTCGGAGGCCCGGTTCGGGATCGTGTTCGGCGCGATGGGAGCTGCCCGGGCGTGCTACGAGTCCGCGCTGGACTATGCCGGCGCACGTGAGCAGTTCGGCCGGCCGATCGCGGCGTTCCAGCTGACCCAGCGCAAGCTGGTCGACATGATGGTCGCGGTCAACCGCGGCACCGTGCTGGCGCTGCACCTCGGGCGCATGAAGGACGCGGGCGAGCTCGCCGCCGCGCACGTCAGCCTCGGCAAGCTCGACAACGTCCGGGTGGCGCTGGAGGTGGCCCGCACCGCGCGGTCCGTCCTCGGCGCGAATGGCGTGACGCTGGAGTATCCGGTGATCCGGCACATGAACAACCTCGAGTCGGTGTTCACGTACGAGGGGACGAACGAGATCCACACGCTGATCCTCGGTCAGGCGCTGACCGGCCACGCCGCCTTCTCGTAGGGCTCAGAACGGAGCGTCGAGCGCGCGCGCGACGAAGCGCAGCAGTGGCAGCGCGTCTGCGGACCATCCGACGAAGCGGTCGAGGAAGTCATCTGCCGTGGCGTCGGATTCCTCGAACGGGTGACCGGCCACGAAGCTCGTCCGGCGGAGGTCCTCGATGTGCCGGTGGTCGCCGTCGTACCCGCGCGGGGCGGTCTTGAGCTGCTCGCCCATCAACGTGAACCCGGCGTCCTCGACGGCGTTGCGGGCGCGGGTCCACGCGCCCGGCGTGGCGACGATTCGGCTGCGCACCGCGTTGAGGGTGGGGGTCGGCGGGCGGTAGATGCCCGCGGCCAAGAAGCAGTTGCCGGGCTCGAGGTGCAGGTACAGCCCCGGCAGCGCGAAGCTGGTCTGGTCACCGTCGGCGTGCGCGAACCACGCCGTCGCCGCCGTCTTGTACGGGGTCTTGTCCTTCGAGAAGCGCGTGTCGCGGTGGATCTGGAACACCGATCCGCCCCGGATGGCGCCGATCGCCACCAGGTGGCGGGACACGTGCTCGTGCAACGGCGCGGCGAGGTCGTCGCAGAAGTCGAACAGCGGCCGCTTGACGTGCTGCTCGTAGCGGTCGCGGTTGGCGTCCATCCACCCGCGCGAGTTGAAGACGTCGAGATCGAACAGGAAGTCGAACGTCTCGTCGCTGAAGTACGCCACGCCTCGCCTCCCGTCGGACGACTGTCCCGATGCTACGTGGCTGTCCGACGCCCGCGAACGCAGAGCGCGGAAGCGTTGCTCGGATGTTCGGGTGGGTACCGTCGCGACATGGATCACGACGTCGAGTTCTTCTTCGATCCGGTCTGCCCGTTCTGCTGGGTGACGTCGCGATGGGTGCGGCACGTGCAGCGCCTGCGGGACCTGTCGGTGCGTTGGCGGTTCATCAGCCTGCGCCTCCTCAACGAGGGTCACTACGAGGACAAGCCGCGGGGGTATCCGGCGGCACACCAGCGGGGCCTCGAGATGCTGCGGGTCGCTGCCGCCGTCAGGGCGCACGCCGGGGAGGAGGTCATGGGTGACGTCTACGACGCCTTCGGCGGCGCGGTGTGGCGGGCCGACCCTCCCACCGGCATGGACGTCGACCTCGACGAGGCATTCGACGCCGTCCTCGAGCACTCGGCGTCGGCAGGTGATCTCCCATCGCTGCTGGACGGGTTGGGCCTGCCGACCAGCCTGGCTGCGGCCGCGCAGGACCCGAGCCACGACACGGTGATCCGGGACGACACCGACGAGGCTCTCGCGCGCGTGGGCGGCGACATCGGGACGCCCGTGCTGTCATTCCTGCCGCCCGACGGTCCGGCGTTCTTCGGACCGGTGATCAGCGAGTCGCCCGACGATGACGACGAGGCGTTGGCGCTGTGGGACGCGGTTACCACCCTGGCGCGGTGGCCCGGCTTCGCCGAGCTCAAGCGTTCGCTGCGCGAGTTCCCGATGACGCGGGTGACCGCCCCGATCGCCGGGCGGGAGACCCAGGTGTCCTGACAGACCCCCGCCCACGGCCCTCGGGACGACCGGCGCCCGGTGATCGCGACGCGGTGGTCCCGGGCGCCGTGCTGCTCACGAGGCGGCGGTGATCACGTCCCACAGCGCGTCGACGTGGCGCTGCTCCGTCGGCGTCGCACCGACGGACACGCGGATGAACGCCGTGCCGTCGATCTCCGACGGCGTGACGAGAAGATCGCCGCGGTCGTTGACGGCACCGGCGATCGCCCGCGTCGCGGCATTGCCGTCGACGTGGCGGAACGTCACGAGCGCGAACGGTGTCGGCGCGACCAGCATCAGGCGGTCATGGGCGCGCACGCGGTCCTCCAGTTGCCGCGCCCACGCGATGTGGCGGCGGATGTGGGCCTGCAGGCCGCGCCGGCCGTACCAGCGCAGCACCCACCACAGTTTCAACGCGCGGAACCGTCGGCCGAGCGGCACGTGCCAATCGCGGTAGTCGACGACCTCGCCCGACTCGCTGGCAGCGTTGCGCAGGTACGGCGGCAGGATGCTGAGCGCGTCCAGCAGGGGTGTGCGGTCGGCCACCCAGAACGCGGAGCAGTCGAAGTTCGTCAGCAGCCACTTGTGCGGATTGAAGGTGTAGCTGTCGACGAGGTCGAGGCCGTCCTGCTGGTGGCGGTGCTCAGGGCAGACCATCGCGGCGCCGGCGTAGGCGGCGTCGACGTGGTGCCACAGCCCGTGTGCGCGGGCGATCTCGCCGACGGCGCGCACGGGGTCGACCGCGGTGGTCGCGGTCGTCCCGACCGCCGAGCACACGAACGTCGGCACCAGCCCGGCTGCGACATCGCTGGCGATCGCGGCCTCGAGCCGGTCGGGCCGCAGCGCGAAGACGTCGTCGACGTCGAGCAGCCGCAGGTGCCGGTAGCCGGCGACACGCGCACCCTTCTCGACCGACGAGTGCGCCTGCGACGAGACGTACGCCACGAACCGGTCGGTCGGTGCGTCGTCGCGCGCGGCGCGGTGTCGGGCAACCACGAGCGCGGTGTGGGTCGAGTCGCTGGCGCTCATCTGCAGCACGCCGCCACCGGGACCGGTGTCCATGCGCCACGTCGTCGGCAGCCCGAGCAGGTCGACCAGCCAGTCCATCACCGTGGTCTCGATCTCGGTGAGCGCCGGACCGGTGGACCACAGCATCCCCTGCGCGCCCAGCGCCGCCGAGACCAGTTCCGCGAGCACCGACGGCGGCGCGGCGCCGGTGGGGAAGTAGGCGAACCAGCCAGGGTGCTGCCAGTCGGTGATGCCGGGTGCCACGATCTCGTCGAGGTCGGCGAGCAGCGCGGCGAACGGCTCGCCGTCCTCCGGCGCCGTCGAGGGAAGCTTCGCCCGCACCTCACCCGGTGCCACCGTCGCCTGCACGGGTCGCCGTTCGACGTCGGCCAGGCGATCCGCGATCCAGTCCACGACCGCGTGGCCGTGGGTCCGGAACTCCTCGACGGACATGTGCCCTGGATCGGTGTCGGCCATCGTGCGCTCCTGTGCCCTCGCCGCGGTGGCGGATGTTACCGGCGGGGTTGCACGCGGTGGGACGACCCCGTCCCGTGGTCGGGTCAGCGAACCACCTTGAACTGGATGGCGCGGACGCCGAGTGCGGCGTTGAGTGACAGCCACAGCGGCAGCACCATCTCGACGCCACGAGCCGTGACGATGCCGCCGAGGTCGACGATGTCGGTCCAGCCGAGAGCCCGCAGCAGGTCGCCGACGGTCGCCTTGGCGTCGGCGTCGTCACCGGACAGGAGCACGGTGTGGTCGCCACCGGCCACCATGCCCGGGTCGACCATGACCGCGGCGTTCATCGTGTTCAACGTCTTGACGACGCGCGCGTGCGGGAAGCTGCGCTGGATCCGCTCGCCGAGCGAGTCCGTGTTGGCGACCGCGAGCGAGGGTGGCCACCCCCGGCTGAAGTCCAACGGATTGGCCACGTCCACGATGATCGTGCCCGCCAGGTCGCCGTCAGCGGCGGCGGCGGTCAGCGCATCCAGCGACGCCGTGCCGCCAGTCGCGTTGACGATCAGATCGGCGCCGTCGGTCGCTTCGGCGAACGTGGCGAGGCCGATGGCGTCGTGATCGGCGGCCCACTCCGGGAACGGGGGGTTTCCGAACGCGTCCGGCTCGGTCCGCGCCATCGTCGCGGCGACGTCGCGCGTGCCGATCGTCACCTGATGACCCAGCACGTCCAACGCGGTGGCCAGCGTCCGTCCCACCGAGCCGGTTCCCAGCACTGCGATGCGCATGGCGTCCCCTGACGTTGCACAACAGATAGCACCGCGGATCGCGTCCGGCGTGACGTCGCGCATGCAACGTCAGGTGACGGCGGCGATCCGGAACAGGTGCCAGCCCCAGGGTCCGAGCACGACCGGCAGGCCGTCGGCGAGATCGGCCCCGGCGCGTTCGCATGCCTCGCCGGTCGTCGGGTCGGTCAGGCGACACACCTGTCCGCGCAGGTCGTCCCATCCGGTGGCCACACGCGCGGTCGCATGGTCGCCGGTGAAGTTCACGACGGCCAGCCAGCGGCTGGCTCCGTCCCAGCAGCGGGTCACCAGACGGTCGGCGTCACCATCGACGACGGTGGCGACCCTGCTGGTGCCGGCGCGCAACGTCGGGTCGTCGGCGGCGCGCAGGACGGTCGTGTACCAGGCAGCCAGTTCGTCGTCGACGGGTTCGGCCGGCGCGCGCCCGAGTTGCACCGGCAGGTACGTGCGGGCGCCGGTCGCCTGCCCGTCGTGCAGCAGTGTGGCGCCTGGCGCCATCAGGGCGATGATCCAGGCGGCGCGGTGGCGTGCGTCGTCGAACACCGCGGCCGCGCGGGGCTCGTCGTGGTTCTCCAGGAACCGCACGAGCCCGTCGGGTCGGGGATGGTCGCGCGCCAGGTGCCCGTGGACCGCGACGGGGCGTCCGTCGCGCAGCAGGTCGTACAGTCGCTTGTCGTAGCACAGGTCGAACCCCTGCGCGTGCAGATCGGCCTCGCGGTCCCAGTACGCCTCGGCGATGAACCGCGACGCCGGACGCCGCGCCCGCACCGCGCCGATGACCTCCTCCCAGTACGGCTGCGGCGGCGGTGAACCCGCGCGTGCGCCCCACGTCCGCGCGACGACGTCGTCGAGCAGCAGCATGGCCATGTCGCAGCGGACGCCGTCGCACTGGTCCGCGATCGCGTGGAGCGTGTCGATCGCGCGTGCCCGCATCCCGGCCGACCACGGGTTGAGCTGCACGACGTCGGTCCATGCGGGGAAGTGCGGGTCGCGGCCGTTGGCGAGCACGTGTGGGCCGACGCGCACGAACGCGGTGGGATCGTCGCGCAGGTCGTCGTCGGTGCCCACGATGAAGTCACCGGGATGGGCTTCCGTCCACGGATGGTCGATCGCCACGTGGTTGGGCACGAAGTCGAGCACCAGGCCAATGCCACGCGCCGCCAGTGCGGCTCGGGCGCGCGCCAGTGCGGCCGGGCCACCCAGGTGCCCGTCGACCTGGTAGCGGCGGACGCTGTAGGGCGAGCCCACGACGTCGGCCGCTGAGACGTCGGGGACGGCTGCGGCGAACGCGTCGGCCAGCCCGTCGTGCGCGCGGGCGATCGCCGCGCCGACCGGACTGCGCTCCCACACGCCCATGAGCCAGACCGCGTCGACACCCAGCGCCGCGATCCGGTCCCATGCGTCGTCGGGTACGTCGCCGAGGTGGACGCGGCGACCGGACGCTTCGCTGAGTGCCGCCAGCCACGGCCATGTGTTGATCTCGAAGATCAGCGGATGCCGCGCGTGGGCGAAGCGGTGCGGCGTCAACCGGGACCTCTCGTGTGGGCTGCCATGCTCAGGGTCGGCACCACCGCAGTCGGCGAAACGCCGGGCATCGTGCGAGCGCCCGGCGCACGCCGGGCGCGGCTAGCGTTGCCACGACGACCCTCGACGGAAGGCCTCGGCGGTGTTCGACGACGACGAGATCGCGTACCTGCGCAGTCAACGGCTCGCCCGGCTCGCGACGGTGGACGCCGACGGTCAGCCGACGGTCGATGCGGTCGGGTTCGCGTTCACCGACGGTGTGTTCACGATCGGGTCACGGGCCGACATGCGGGCCACCCGTAAGGGACGCAACATCGAGGCCGGCAACACCCACGTGTCACTGATCGTCGACGATCTGGCATCGGTCGATCCGTGGCGGCCGCGAGGCATCCGCGTCCACGGCGAGGCCGAGGTCACCGACATCGACGGCCAGTTCGGCCCGGGAACCTACGTGGTCGTGCATCCCACGATCACGTGGTCCTGGGGGATCGCCGAGCGCCACGACTTCGACGCCCAGAGGCGGTTCCGGCCGACACGGCGCGAGTGGACCTGACCCACCCGGCCGGTTGATCACGACGCGTCGTTGGCGTCCCCGTCGGCGGCGCGGCGCTGTCGCCAACGCTCCACCGTCTCGTCCTCGTCCAGCGGCATCAGCGTCGACGGTGGTCCGGACACCGCGGTGCGGTTCACGTAGCGGATCCGGGCGTTGATCGCCGTGATGATCTCGCGGACCTCGCGCTCGGACGCGGCCACCGCGATCTGCTCGCGGGCGAGTTCGAGGTCCCTGCGCGTCTGCAGCGTCGGCGGCAGGTTCGAGAAGCGTTCCTCGCGGAGCTTCTTCCGGATCCACCACAACGCGTCGTGGGGCCGGTCGAGATCGGCGATGGGCTCGCCCGCACCGCGCAGGCCGTCGAACTCCCCGCGCTCCTGCGCCTCGCGGATCTGCCGGTCGACCCACGTCTCGCGCTGCTGATCGCGGTGTCCGCGCGCCGCCATCCGCCAGCCTCCCTCATCACCGTGCGCGGCTCTGGCCGCGCCCCGTCCATGCGTAGCACGGCGTCCGCGGATGTCAGGCGATGGTGGCACCGGGGCGGCCGTTTCGTACGATCGTCGTGTGACCACACCATCCACCGTTCCCGACGCGCAGCTCGCGCTGGCCCGCGACGCGGTGCGACGGCGCGCCTGGGACGAGGCGCTCGCCGCATACGCGCAGGCCGATGCCGCGACCGGGCTCCCGGGGACCGAGCTGCGGACGTATGCGACCGCCGCGTACCTGCTGGGCAATGTCGACACGGCCGTCGACGTGCTCGTGCGCGGCTTCGAGGCCGCTCGCACGGCCGATGACACCACCGAGGCGCTGCGGTGCGGGTTCTGGATCATCTTCGTGTCGCTGTCCCGCGGCGACGTCGCGCAGGCCGGCGGCTGGACGGCGCGGTGCGGCCGCCTGGTGGAGCATCTCGATGACGATCGACCGGAACGTGCCTACCTGCAGGTCGTCGCAGCGTTCCGCCTGGCGGCGATCGAGCGCGCCTACGGCGACGCACAGCAACTGGCCGACCGCGTCGTGGCGGTGGGACGCCAGGCGCGTGACGACGACCTCGTCGCGCTGGGCCTCAACATCGGTGGTCGCGCGGCCATCGGGGCAGGTCGCGCGGACGACGGCCTCGCCCGCCTGGACGAAGCGATGACCGCGGTGGTGTCGGGGGCGCTGTCGCCTCCGGTCGCGGGGATCGTCTACTGCTCATTGATCGAGGCCTGTGAGCAGATCGGTGCCGTCCGGCGTGCCCGAGAGTGGACGTCCGCGTTGACGCGCTGGTGTGAGCGGCAGCGGGGCATGGTCACGTTCACCGGCCAGTGCCTGACGCACCGCGCGACGATCCTGGCCCGCTCCGGTGACCTCGGTGCCGCGGCGCAGGAGGCGGAGCGCGCGTGCGACCGGTTCGCCGACGCGGCCGACGAGGGTGCCGTCGGCATGGCGCACTACCAGTTGGGCGAGGTGCACCGACTGCGGGGCGACCTCCGCGCGGCCGAGGACGCCTACCAGCGCGCCGCGCAGCGCGGTCACGACCCGCAGCCCGGGCTCGCACTGGTCCGGCTGGCACAGGGTCGGGCCGACGATGCCATCACGACGCTGTGCCGACTGCTCGACGAACGCCGCGATCCTGTCGAGCGTGTCGCGCTCCTGCCGGCGCTCGTCGAGGTCCAGCTTGCGGCCGGCGCGACGCGGGATGCGTCGGCGTCCGCGGCCGAGCTCGCCGGGCACGCCGCCGCGTTCGGCACCGGCGCGCTCGGTGCGCACGCCGACCGTTCCGTCGGAGCGGTCCGGCTGGCCGAGGGCGACGCGTCGGGCGCTGCGAGGTTGCTGCGTCGGGCGGCCGCAGCCTGGGAGGCGCTGGGCGTTCCCTACGAGCTCGCGCGTACGCGGGCGCTGGTCGCGCGTGCCTGCCAGGCGCTCGGCGACAACGACACGGCAGAGCTGGAGCGCGAGGCCGCGCGTCGGCTGCTCACCCGTCTCGGTGCGGTGACCGACGTCGTCGGCCGGCCCGGCCACGAGGATCGCCTGACCGCACGCGAGCGGCAGGTGCTGGGACTCGTGGCGACCGGCATGACCAACAAGAGCATCGCCGACCGCCTGCACCTGTCGGTGAGGACCGTCGATCGCCACGTCGCGAACATGCTGGCCAAGCTCGGTGCGGCGTCCCGGACCGAGGCGACCGCGTACGCCTACGAGCACGGGTTGGTCGCGCGGGGTCGTCGGGATCCGTGATCTCCGGCCGGCTGGTCCGGCACGGCCGTCAGCCAACACCGTCAGCCGCTCGTCCAGCAGTCGTGGGTGCCGTGAGAGGATCGCCAGGAGCTGGCGGGACCGCGCATCGCGCAGCAGCACCATCGCCGGCGCGCCCGTCGCCGACCGCGATCGTCGTCTAGCTTGTCGAACGTTCAAGTCCTTGTGACCGGCGGAGGCTGACGATGAACATCGCGGTGTGGGCGCTGCAGATCCTGCTGGGTCTCATCTTCCTGACGGCGGGAGGGATCAAGGTCGCCACGTCGCGCGACAAGCTGCTCGAGAACCCCAACATGGCCTGGGTCGAGGATTTCTCCGCCGGCACGGTCCGAACGATCGGCGCGCTCGAGATGCTCGCCGGCATCGGCCTGATCCTGCCGTCGCTGCTGGGCATCGCACCCCTGCTGTCGCCACTGGCGGCGCTGGGGCTGGGCATCGTGATGGTCGGCGCAGCCATCGCTCACGTCCGCCGAGGGGAGAGCCAACCCGTCGTCATGAACGTCGTGCTGCTCGCCGTCGCGGCGTTCGTGGCGTGGGCGCGGTTCGGCCCGTACGCGCTGTAGGCCGCGGCCCGGCGACGGGCGTCGGGCTGGACAACCTCCGGCTGTCGTCTAGCGTCGGATCCACGGCGGCTCGCTGCGGAGAGGGTGCCCGATGTCAGACCGCTATCGTCCCGGCAGACGGCACACCGCGCGTACGTACCGGTCATACCGCCGATCTACCAGACCACCACGTTCGAGCTTGACGACCAGTCGTACGAGGACATCCAGGGCACCGGTGGCCTGCACGAGACCTGGTACTCGCGCTTCAACAATCCGACGGTCGACGCCGCGGCCGCCGACGTCGCCGGGCTCCACCGGACCGCCCACGCGCTGATGACAGCCAGTGGCATGGCGGCCATCGCCACGACGCTGGTCAGCCTGCTGCGCAGCGGCGGAACACTGGTCGCCGCCGCCCAGGTGTACGGCGACATCAACGACCTCCTCGAACGGGACCTGCCCGCGCTGGGCATCGACGTGGTGCGGGTCGATGCGTTCGATCTCGACGCGTGGCAGCGGGCGATCTCGGCCCATCGCCCCGACGTCGTCTACGGCGAGACGGTGTCGAACCCCCAGCTGCGCGTCATGGACATCCCGGCCGTCAGCGCCGCCGCGAAGGAGGTCGGCGCCCGGGTGGTCATCGACAACACGTTCGCGACCCCGGCGTGCACACGACCCCTGGACATCGGTGCCGACGTCGTCGTCGAGTCCGCGACCAAGTTCCTCGCCGGGCACTCCGACGTCGTCGCGGGTGTGGTCACGACGGCCGAGCGCGACCTCCACGAGCAGATCGAGCGCCGCATCATCACGTTCGGCGGATGCCTCGACGCCCACGCGGCCTTCCTCGTGTGGCGCGGCCTGCGGACGTTCGATGTCCGCCTGGCCACGTCCTGCGACGTCGCGGCCGAGCTGGCGGAGCTCATGGCCGGTCATCCCGAGGTCGACCACGTCGTGTACCCGGGCCGCGGTGACCATCCCGACGCCGGTGACGTCGTCGACCGGGTGATGCCCGACCGCCACGGAGCCATGCTCACGCTGGTGCTCGCCGGTGGCGACGAACGCGCGCTGGAGGTCGTCCGCCGGCTGGAGGTCGCGGTCGAGGCGACCAGCCTCGGTGGCGTCGAGACGCTGGCGAGCCTGCCGTTCAACTCCTCCCACTTCAACATGACGCCGCAGCAGCGGATCGACGCAGGCATCCTGCCCGGCATGCTGCGGCTGTCGGTCGGGCTCGAAGGGGTCGACGCGCTCTGCGGCGATCTGCAGCAGGCGCTGGACCACACCGGCTGACGACGCTGCGCGGCCGATGCCGGCGGGACAGATCAGGCCCGGCGCAGGTGACCGACCAGGCGGTGCAGCATCGCCAGACACACGTCGAGCTGATCGATCTCCACGTGCTCGTCGGGTTGGTGGGCGACATCGATGCTGCCCGGTCCGCACACGATGGCCGGGATGCCCGCCTGCTGGTACAGCCCGGCTTCGGTGCCGAACGCGACGACGCCCTCGTCGGGGCGATCGAGCAGCAGGCGGCCGAGCGCGAGCGCAGGGGAGCCGGGATCGGGTGCGAGGCCGTCGACCTCGCACACGGCCGCCGTCGTGATCGCGGCCTCGCCGTCGACGCCCCGCATCTGCTCCGTCAGCTCCCGCATGCACGATGCGACCTCGTCGCGGACGTGCTCGGCGTCCGTCGCCGTGACGGGGCGCATCTCCCACTCGACGGTGCAGCCGCCCGCGACGATGTTGCGCGCCGTGCCGCCGTTGATCGTGCCGACGCTGATCGTCGTCGCCGGTGGCTCGAACGGGCTGTCCCCCGGTGGTGCCGCGGCGAGCTGATCGCGGAGCTCGAGCAGTCGGCCGACGAACCGGGCGGCGTACTCGACCGCGTTGACCGTCTGCGCCGGCGCCGAGCCGTGACCCTCGCGGCCCGTGACCGTCGTCGTGTACTCGTAGCACCCCTTGTGCGCGGTGATGATCCGCAGGCAGGTCGGTTCGCCCACGATCGCCGCCGCCGGCGCGGGGCCGGTGCGCGCGAGCTCGTCGAGCAGCACCGGCGCGCCGCGGAACCCGACCTCCTCGTCGAAGGTCAGCGCGACGTGGACGGGAACGCGCAGCTGCGCGTCCGCGAACGACGGCGCGAGCGCCAGCACACAGGCGATGAACCCCTTCATGTCGGCGGTCCCGCGGCCGTACAGCCGACCGTCGCGGCGCGACACCGCGAACGGGTCGGTCGACCAGCCGGAACCGTCGGCCGGCACGACGTCGGTGTGGCCCGACAGCACGACGCCTCCGTCGACGTCGGGACCGATCGTCGCGAACACGTTCGCCTTCTGCCCGGTCTCGTCATGGGTCGTGACGACGCGTGCGCCGGCGGCCTCCAGGCGGTCGGTCGCGAACGCGATCAGATCGAGGTTGGAATCGGCGGTCACCGTGGGGAACGCCACGAGATCGTCGAGCAGCGCGAGCATCGTGTCGCGGTCGGCGCTCACGGCTTGACGAACAGCCTGCGCGGATGGTCGGCCAGTGGCTCGGCCGCGCGTCCCTCGCGGATCAGGATGCTCTCGGTGAGCTCGAACCCCCAGTCGTCCATCCACAGGCCCGGCATGAAGTGGAACGTCATCCCGGCCTGCAGCACCGAGGTGTCACTGGGCCGGATGCTCATGGTGCGCTCGCCCCAGTCCGGCGGGTAGCTCAGCCCGATCGGGTAGCCGCAGCGGCCCGAGCGTTCGATGCCGTGGCGCGCGAGCACCGCGTAGAAGGCGTTGGCGACGTCGCACGCGCGGTTGCCGGGGCGGGCGGCGTCGATGCCGGCCTCCAGCCCCTCTGCCACCGCCGCCTCGGCGCGCACGAGCGCGTCCGGTGGGTCGCCGAGGAACACGGTGCGGCACAGCGGCGCGTGGTACCGGCGGTAGCAGCCGGCGATCTCGAAGAATGTTGCCTCCCCGGCGCGCAGCGGGCGGTCGTCCCAGGTCAGGTGCGGCGCGGCGGCGTCCGGCCCGCTCGGCAGCAGCGGCACGATGGCCGGGTAGTCGCCGCCCGCGCCATCGACGCCGACAGTGCCGGTGTGCAGGATCTCGGCCACCAGCTCGTTCTTGTGTAGCCCCGGCTCGATCAGCTCGATGATCCGCCGGTGCATGCGTTCGACGATGCGGGCGGCGACGCGCATGTAGGCGATCTCGCGGTCGGACTTCACCGCGCGCTGCCAGTTGACCAGCGCGGTGGCGTCGACGAACGTCGCGTCCGGCAGGCCGACCGTCAGGTGCGCGTGCGCCGCGGCCGAGTAGTAGTAGTTGTCGAGCTCGACGCCGATCCGTGCGCCGGCCCACCCGTGGTCGCCCAGCACACCGGCCAGGTGCGTGTGGGGGTGGTGCTCGGTCGACTGCACGTGCTCGTCGGGGTAGCCGATGATCCTGTCGTGGGACAGGTGCACGGTCCGGCGTGCGCCGCTGGTATCCATCATCCTGCCCCACCACAGGGGCGGTGCGTCGTGCGGGACCACCACGGCCTGGTGGACGTAGAACGACCATCCGTCGTAGCCCGTGAGCCACGCCATGTTCGACGGGTCGGTGGCGACCAGGACGTCGATCCCCGCGGCATCCATCGCACGATGGACTTTCGTGAGCCGCTCCGCGTACTCCTCGTGGGTGAACGGCAGCCGTCTCTGGTCACCGCTGTCGTCGACCATCCGCTGCTGCGACCCTCCCACGTTGACGTGCCGCCGGGGTGTGAGCGTAGGGTGGACGCCCGACCGCGTAAACGCCGTTCATCGGCATGTTCGGCATCGCTGGTCGTCGACATGCTCTGCATCGGCCTGCCGATCTTCGTGTTGTGTTCGGGATGATGTTCGCCGCCCTCATCTCCGGGCTGCGCCGCGAGGACGCCGAGTCGATGCTGCGCGCGGGGCTGCGCGGAGGATGTCGAGCGGGCGGCCGCGGGCCCTTCGAGCGACTGACGGTCTGGGGCGGCCGGCCGTCGCCGACGGCGACGTGACGGTCGGCCGAACGTCCGCCACCAGCCCCGACCGTCGTCGTGCGGCCGGTCGGCTGTGATCTGCGGTTTCGGTCGACGGTGCACGATCGCGGTAGGAGCCGCTCACGGATGGCGTGCCGGCCGACGCTCGTCCGTGTTCGTCTGCTTCGTTCTGAGAAGAGTGCGGCGAGCCGACGTAAAGGGTTACCAACTGCTCCAAATCCGCGGCGCTGCGCGGGATCGGCTCTCGTACGGTGAGGTCCTACCGCGGTCGGTGAATGCGGTGGTGCGCCGGTGAATGCCCGTTGACAGCTTCCGCGCCCACCGCATAGGTTCGACGCATGACAGCGTTTCCATCCGAAACGCGACTGCAATTTGCTCTGCCGGTGGCCACCGAGGCCGCCCTTGCACGAGCCGACAGGAGATGGTCATGAAGTTGAGCGGTCGGATCGCGGCGGCGTGTGCCGTCCTGGTGCTCCTCATGGCGGGGTGCAGCGTCAACGTCTACGAGGCCGGTTCCGGCGAGGGCGGCGGCGGCGGCGGTGAAGGCGCCGCCGCTCAGGAGGAGAACACCGGACAGGTCTCGATCGCCGGTGCCGCGAGTGGCGATGAGGCGAATGCCATCCAGGCCGTGATCGACCAGGGCGTCAACGAGGCACAGGACGAGTTCACCGCGACCTACACCGGCTCGGACTCGTTCGAGCAGAACGTGATCATCCAGATCGAGGGTGGCACGCCGCCCGACATCGGGTTCTTCCCTCAGCCGGGCGCCGTCGTCGAGCAGGCCGAGCAGGGCAACCTCGTGTCGCTGGAGGACCTCGGCTTCGACATCGCCGAGCTCGAGGAGCGGTACGGCGAGTACCTGCTGTCGTTGGGTGAAGTCGACGGTCAGCACTACGGGTTCCCCGACACGATCAACAACAAGAGCGCCATCTGGTACAACCCGAAGGCGTTCGACGCGGCCGGCTACGAGATCCCGGAGACCTGGGACGACCTGCTGGCGCTGTCGGATCAGATCGTCGAGGACGGCAAGGCGCCGTGGTGCATCGGCACCGGGTCGGAGGCCGCCACGGGGTGGCCCGCGACGGACTGGATGGAGGACATCGTTCTGCGCCAGGCCGGCACCGACGTCTACGACGGCTGGGTCGCGGGTGACGTGGACTTCGCGTCGGACGAGATCAAGACGGCTGCGGAGACCTTCGGCGAGATCGTGTTCACCGACGGGTACGTGTTCGGCGGTCCCGAGAACATCTCGAGCACCGACTTCCGTGACGCACCGGACCCGATGTTCCAGGACGACCCGCCATGCTATATGCACCGGCAGGCGACGTTCATCGTGGCGTTCTTCCCCGAGGGCCTGACGGCGGAGGAGGACTACAACTTCTTCCCCTTCCCGACCATCGATGGCAACAAGGGCGTGCTGATGGCCGGCGGGCTTGCCGCGGTGTTCAACAACCGACCCGAGATCAAGGAGTTCCTCGAGCTGTACAGCGGGCAGGAGACCCAGTGCCTGTACGGTCAGGTGGGCGCCACCACCACGATCTCGGCCAACATCAACGTCGGCCCGGACTGCTACGACGACCCGTTGATCGCGTCTGCCGTCGCACCGCTCGTTGAGGCCCTCCAGGAGGGGGTGGCCAGGTTCGACGCATCGGATCTGATGCCACCCGCGGTGGGGTCCGGTGAGTTCTGGAACGGGATGAACAACTACACCAACAACGGCCCGGACAACCTCGACCAGGTGCTGCAGAGCATCGATGCGGCCTGGCCGGCGAGCGACAGTTCGTCGGAGTAGTTCGATCGGCAGGTAGGACTGCAGGAAGGAGTGGGCATGGCGGACGTCGAGACCCAGGAACGCCACGTCGAAAAGCCACCCTCGCCCGTGGCGGTCGACGACCGGCGCGGCTTCGGGGGCACGGTGCTGGTGATCGTCCTGTCGCTGCTCGCGACGTTCGCCGTGCCGGTGCTCACGTACATCCTGCTCAACGGCACGTTCGAGGCGATGACGGGTCGTGTCCCCGACTGGGTCGTCGCGATCGTCGCGATCCTCATCGGCGTGGTCGGCGTGTTCGCGATGTACACCGTCGTCGACTACGCCGTCAAGACGTGGCTGCCGCTGCGGATCGGTCGCGCCGTGCAGCCCTACGCGTGGGCGGGGCCGGCGATCGTCGTGCTCGCCATCTACCTGGTCTACCCGGCCGTCAACACCGTTCAGCTGTCGTTCTACGACGCAACCGGTGAGGGCTTCGTCGGCTGGGAGAACTACAGTTACGTGTTCACGGATCCGGCGATGCTGCGGTCGCTGCGCAACACGCTGTTCTGGATCTTCGTCGTGCCGGCGGCGGCCGTCGCGATCGGACTCGGGTTCGCCGTGCTCGCCGACAAGCTCAAGCGCAGCGAGTCGATCGCCAAGTCGATGATCTTCCTCCCGATGGCCATCTCCTTCATCGGAGCGGGCATCGTCTGGCGGTTCGTGTACGGCTTCCGCATCGAGGGCGGAGGAGAGCAGATCGGCATCCTCAATGCGATCTGGACCGGACTCGGCAACCCCCCGGTCGACTGGCTGGCCCTCCAGCCGTGGAACAACCTGCTGCTGATGATCGTGATGATCTGGCTGCAGACCGGGTTCGCGATGGTCATCCTCTCGTCGGCGATCAAGGGCGTTCCCGAGGACATGCTCGAGGCGGCTCGACTCGACGGCGCGACGGAGATCCAGATCTTCTGGCGGGTGGTCGTGCCGACGATCATGTCGTCGATCGTGGTGGTCTTCACGACGATGATCATCGGCGTGCTGAAGGTCTTCGACATTGTCTGGGTGATGACCGGTGGTCAGGACGGCACCGAGGTGATCGCCGAACGGATGATCCGCAACATGTTCACGTTCCGCCACTTCGGGCGCGGCGCCGCGGTCGCGGTCTTCATGTTCCTCGCGGTGGTCCCCGTCATGATCATCAACATCCGCCGGTTCCGTGAGGAGGAGGCCACCCGATGAGCGGTGCGCAGGTCACGACCCCGCAGATCGAAGAGACCAGGGCCGCCAAGAAGTCGAGGGGCAGCGCGGGCGGTGTCTCCGATCCGCGCACCGTGCAGGTCGTGCGGGTCATCGTCGGGGTCATCGTCATCATCTGGCTGATCCCGACGATCGGTCTGCTCGTCACCTCGCTGCGCACCCAGGGTGCGATCGAGGCGAGCGGGTGGTGGACGGTCATCGGGTCGTTCTGGGACACGTCGCAGTGGACGTTCGAGAACTACCAGGAGGTCCTGACGTCGGGCGGCTTCGACAGCGCATTCGTCAACACGCTGATCGTGGCCGTGCCGTCGACGGTGATGCCGATCACCATGGCCGCGTTCGCGGCGTACGCGTTCAGTTGGATGGACTTCAAGGGCCGGTATTTCCTGTTCGTCTTCGTCGTCGCGCTGCTCGTGGTGCCGCTGCAGGTCGCGCTGATCCCGATCCTGCGCCTGTACGCCGGTGGACCCGAGGTCAACCTGACGTTCCTGTCGGGCATCGCCGGTGCGATCAGCGGCTACGACGTCGAGCGTGTGACCGGCAACATCCCCTTGGAGCTCAACGGCACCTTCCTCGGAGTGTGGCTCGCCCACATGGGCTTCGGCCTGCCCCTGGCGATCTACCTGCTGCGCAACTTCATGGGATCGCTGCCATCCGAGTTGATCGAGTCGGCGCGGATCGACGGCGCGGACCACTTCGCGATCTTCCGACGGCTGATCATCCCCCTGTCGGTGCCGGCGCTCGCCTCGTTCGCGATCTTCCAGTTTCTCTGGGTGTTCAACGACTTCCTCGTTGCGCTGGTGTTCCTGGGTGAGACGCAGGACGTCGCTGTGTTGACGATCGCACTGAATCGGTTGAACGGCCAGTTCGGTCAGTCGTGGCATCTGCTGACGGCCGGTGCGTTCATCTCGATGGTCCTGCCGGTGGTCGTGTTCTTCAGCCTCCAGCGCTACTTCGTGCGCGGGTTGACGGCAGGGGCGGTGAAGGGCTGACACTCACGGGTTCCCGTCGCCCGGTCACAGGCAACCGACGCTGGGCCGCGCTGGCGATCGGCACGCTGTACGTGGTCATCAGCTACTGGGCGATGGCCTACGGACTGACGGTCGCCAACGTCGGCACACCCGCGAACTCGTCGGCGAACGGTCTGATGATCGCGGCGTACGGTGTCGGCCTGTCGGCGCTGTTGATCCCGTTCGCGTTCATCACCGTCGCGCTGATCTCGCGTCGAGAGGACTGGCCGCTCAAGGTCTTCTACGGCATGGGCCTGGCGCTTGTGGTCGGCCTGCCGTTGCTGATCTTCGGCAACCCGCTCGCTTCGCTGATCGCCGGGTACGCAGCCGGCGCGGTGATCACCGTGTCGCTGCCCGAGGGTGTGACCTGGCACAACCGGGCGATCGCTGCGGCGGTCGTGACGCTCCTGGCGCTCGGCGGCATGATGGTCGCGTTCACGCCGACCGCGGTGATCGCCCCGGCGCTGCCCTTCACGGCGGTCGGCGTCGCTGACCTGTTCGGCGTCCGTCCCACCGCGTAGTTGTCGCTCGACATCTCAGGAGTTCCCGCCCGTGGTTTCCAACGCTGCCCGCATGCCCGCGTCCGCCACCGACTGGTGGCGCGACGCGGTCGTCTACCAGGTCTACATCCGCAGCTTCGCTGACGGTGATGGCGACGGCAACGGCGACATCGCCGGCCTGCGGTCGCGGCTGGTCCACCTGCGACGCCTGGGGGTCGACGCGATCTGGATCAACCCGTGGTATCCGTCGCCGATGGCGGACGGCGGCTACGACGTCGCCGACTACCGCGACATCGAGCCCGTGTTCGGCACGCTGGCCGATGCCGAGGCGCTCATCGCCGACGCGCACGAGGTCGGCTTGCGGGTGCTGCTCGATATCGTGCCGAACCACACATCGGACCGCCACCCGTGGTTCCAGGCGGCGTTGGCCGCCGGGCCGGGTTCGCCAGAGCGTGCGCGCTACCTGTTCCGGCCGGGACGGGGCACCAACGGCGACCAGCCACCGAACGACTGGCACAGTGTCTTCGGGGGGCAGGCCTGGAGCCGTGTGACGGAACCGGACGGCAGCGACGGTGAGTGGTACCTGCACTTGTTCGCGCCCCAGCAACCGGATCTCGACTGGACCGACGAAGGCCTGCGCGCCGAGTTCGACGACATCCTCCGCTTCTGGTTCGACCGGGGCGCCGACGGCTTCCGTATCGACGTGGCGCACTCGCTGATCAAGCAGGAGGGGTTGCCCGACCTGGGCGAGAACTTCGGCGTCCTGCCGTCGCCGGACCATCCCCACTGGGACCGTGACGAGGTGCACGCGGTGTATCAGCGCTGGCGCCGGATCGCTGATGCCTATGACCCGCCCCGGGTGTTCGTCGCCGAGGCATGGGTCCCCACTCCCGAACGCATGGCCCGCTATGTCCGTCCCGACGAGTTGCACACCGCGTTCAACTTCGACTTCCTGATGGCGGCATGGCGCGCCGACTCGCTGCGGTCGGCCATCGACCGCTCGTTGGCGGCGCAGACGGCGGTCGGCGCGCCGGCGGTGTGGGTGCTGTCGAACCACGACGTGGCCCGGCACGTGTCGCGCTACGCGCGTGATCCCGCCGTGGTGGGCGGCTACAACTTCGACGACCTGCGCGGACACGTTGCGGATCTGGCTGTGGGTCTG
This sequence comes from Euzebyales bacterium, assembly GCA_036374135.1. NCBI lineage: Bacteria > Bacillati > Actinomycetota > Nitriliruptoria > Euzebyales > Euzebyales bacterium. The sequence continues at coordinate 6,963 of DASUUK010000112.1, read as the reverse complement.
CGTCGAGCGCGAGCGGCGGCGCTGCTGATGCTGGCGCTGCCGGGCAGCGTGTACCTGTACCAGGGCGAGGAGCTCGGCCTGCCCGAGGTCGAGGACCTCCCGGACGAGCGCCTGACCGATCCGACATGGGAGCGATCTGGCCGTACGGTGCGTGGCCGCGACGGCTGCCGTGTGCCGCTGCCCTGGTCCGGCGATGCACCGCCGTTCGGGTTCAGCGACGACCCGGACACCGAACCGTGGCTGCCACAGCCGCCCGAGTGGCGCGACCGGACCGTCGCCGCCCTGGAGGCGGACCCGGACTCGATCCTGCACCTGTACCGCACAGCGCTGCGGCTGCGCCACGAGCTCGATGCGCTCGGAGACGGCGGCATGCGCTGGCTCGAGGGGCCGCCCGATGCGCTGGTGATCGCACGGGATCCCGGATTCGTGTGCATGCTCAACCTCGAAGCCGACCCGCTGGCGATCCCGCCGGATGCCGAGGTGCTGCTGCACAGCGACCCGGAGGCGGTCGAGCAGGTGCCGCCGGACGGAGCCGTGTGGCTGAAGATCGGCTGACCCGGATCCGACCTCAGCGCACAGCCAGCGCGTACGTCGGCGAGAACCGTACGTCGAGGTCAATGGCGCGGCGCTGCTCGGTGCTCCACATCTGCAGGCCCGTGCCCGTGCTGACGGCCAGCCAGGCGCCGTCGGATGACCAGCCCAGCGGCGTGCGGGGCGATGTCAGCGGCGATCCGCCCATCCGCCCCACCTCGGTGCCGAGCGCGACGTCGATCACGGCGACCATCGGCTGATCGAAGCCGCCGCTCGGCAGTTGCCGGTACAGCGGCAGCGCCAACCAGCGCCCGTCCGGCGAGAACGCGCCACCGGCCGGTCCGAACACCCCGACGGGCACATCGCCTTCGCGCAGCGTGACCCGCGCCCGGTCAGGATCGTCGATGGTGCCGACCACAACGCCGCACGACATGTTGCCGAGGCAGTCGAGCCGCGCGAGGTTCGTGCCGTCGCTCACCAGCCCCTGCCCACGCGCGACCAACCGCGCGTCGCCGTCGATGCCGATGTGGCTGACCGTGCCGGGCGTGCTGACGACCAGCCTGTCGGCGGTGCCGCCCAGCGGTTGGGCGAGCGCCGGCAGTGACACACGGTCGAGCACCGACCCGTCGTCCAGGCCGACACGCGTCGCCGCCCCGCCGACGCGAGGCGCCGCCACGTCGTGGATCCACACCGAGGTGGCGTCGGAGGTCGGCACGCTACGGTGGTTGGTGGCCAACTGTTGCGGTTCGGCGCCCACGTCCGGCAGGCGGATGACCCGGTTGCCGACGTCGAGCACGAGGCTGTCACCGACGACGTGCATCTGCTGGGGGTTCAGTCGCTGTGGCTCGGCGAAGACCGGGTGATCTCTGCGGCGTCCGGTGGCAGTGTCCACCGTCTCGATGGAGCCGCCGAAGTCTGCGATCGCGATCGTCATGGGTGGCGCATCCGGCAGCAGCGCGGCGCCGCCGTCGTCGCGCGCGGTGACCGCCGCGTCCAACTCGATGGTGTCGCGATCACCGATAGGGCCACTGACGTCGGAACCCGTCGTGTCGGGGTCGCCCGACGTGACCGTCAGGCCGTCGGACTCATCGCGCCACCGCTGCGCGCCGACCACCGCCGACGCCACCAGCACGAGCGCGAGCACGACGGCGGCCGGCGTCCAACGCCGACCGCGGTCCGGTACCTGCTCCCAGCTCATCGCGGCTCAGCCCCGACGGCGCATCGCCGTCAAGTGCCACGGTACCCCCGTCGGGCGATACCGGGGAGTGGACGCGACCAGCGCATCGGATGCCACGGACTTGCTACGACGCGGGCGCGGCCGCAAGGTGGGGCGATGCTGATGTTGCTCGCCGCCGCCTTCGCCGTCGTCAACGGCGCGAACGACGGCGGCGCCATGGTGGCATCCCAGCTGCGGGTGCCGCGGGTGCCGCCGCTCACGGTCATCCTGACGCTGGTGGTCGCCCTGGCCGCCGTTCCACTGCTGGTGGGCACCGGCGTGGCTGATACGCTCACGTCGGGGCTCGTGCGCGCATCGCAGGATCGCACGCCGACCGTCATCACGGTCGGCGTCGCCGCCGCGATCGTGGTGGTGGGGCTGCTCACGCGTGCGGGACTGCCGACGAGCCTGACACTGGGCATGGTCGGTGGCATCATCGGCGCGGGCGTCGGGCTGGGCATGCCCGTGATCGCCGGCGGTGTCGTGCAGGTCGTGCTCATCGGCATCGCGGCGCCCATCGTCGGTGGGGTGCTGGCGCAGCTGCTGACAAGCGTGTCTGCGGGCGCGATGGCGCGGGGTGGCTCGCGTGGGCTCGCCGCACTCGGTGTGCTGGCGACCGTCGCGCAGGCCATCGCCTACGCGGCCAACGACGGGCAGAAGATGATCGCCGTCGTCGCCGTCACATCGGTCGGCGTCGTGCCGGTGACCGCGATCGGCATCGCACTGCTGTTCGCCGTCGGCGCCGCGGCCGGGATGCGTGCCGCCGCAGGGACGTTGAGCGGCGCCATCGTCCGCGTGGGTCCCGCCGAGGAGGTCACGGCCCAGTTGGGTGGCGCGGCCGCGGTCATCTCGAGCGCGGCCTTGGGTGTTCCCGTCAGCATGACCCAGTCGATCACCGGTGGGCTGGTCGGCACAGGCATGCTGCGCGGGGTCCGCCGTGTGCGGTGGCGCGTGGCAGGGCAGCTTGCCGTTGCGTGGGTCATCACGCTGCCGTCGGCGGCGGCGACGGGCGCCGCGGGCGCCTGGATCGTGCGAGGGGTGTGACATGACTGGTCGGACGAAGCGGTGGTGGAACGACCTGCTCGGCCGCAGCGACGGCCTGTTCGTCGACCTGCTCCGGCAGCAGACCACGGTGGCCGCCCAGGCGGCGCGCGCCCTCATCGACGCGCAGCGCGACGGCCGGCCGGCGGGCCAGGTCTGCGAGGAGATCGTCGACCTGGAGCACGCCGGCGACGATGCGCGGACCGAGCTGCTGACCGAGCTCGCGCGCGCACTGACGACCCCGATCGACGGCGAGGACCTCTACCGCCTGTCGGGATTCATCGATGATGTGCTCGACAACCTCAGGGACTTCGCGGTCGAGTGCGACATGTACGCCGCGGAGCCCGGGGAGCGCTTCGTCGCACCGCTGGAGGCACTCGCACAGGGGCTCGACGAGCTCGAAGGCGCGATCAGCAGGCTGGAGGACGACGTCACCGAGGCCGCCGGGCCGGCGCGCGCCGCCAAGAAGGCGAACGAGGCGCGCGACGCGTTCCACGACGAGATGGCGGAGCTACTGGGTGGCGGCGAGGTCACGATGCGCACGCTGCGGGACCGCGAACTGCTTCGGCGCCTCGACGTGGCGGGGCTGCGCCTCGCCTCGGCCGCGGACGCCCTGATCTCGGGGGCGCTCAAGCGCGGCTGAGAGCGGCCGCGGGACGGAGCACGTGAACCAACTCAGTCCGTACGGCTCCACTGTTGGGCTTCCGCGCGTCCAACGTGCTGGTCGGCGATCCAGGTGGCCGCGTCGTCCTCCATGACGCTGCGACGACTCTGTGCCTCCGCGCTGTCCGGCGCCGCCGCTATGGCCTCGAACTCGTCGTTGACGCTGTCGACGAGTGCCATGCTGTTGATCGGCCCCATGCCCGCACGGAGTGCGAGGCGTCGCGTCAGCGCATGGAGGGCGTCGGGGTCCAGGCCCTGCAGGTAGTCGGTGATCGCGAGCGTCGTCGAGCGGGCCACCTCGCGACGCAACCCCGTTGTGACGGGTCCGGCGAGGCCGTGCGTTTGTCCGACGGGATCGAAGTGCGAGGGCGTCGCGTCGGCGCGCAGCAGTGCCTCCGTCAACACCGCGTACCCGAGCCCGTCGATGATCCACGACACGACCATCGCGAACTGCTCGGACACCTCGTCGGCCAGCATGTCGACGCCGGCCTGCGGCATCGGCCGCCACGTCAGCAACCCCCGAGCGACGCCCGCGCCGACAGCGGCCGCCAGGCCGTGCACGGCGATGACTGCGAGCTTGTACCGCCACCAGCTCCACCACGAACACCACGACCGCAGCCATCGCTGCTCTTCGGTTCGGCCCAGCGACAGCGCGACGAACGCCACGGCGACGGCTGCGGCGGCGACCACGGGCCAGACGAAGTCCCCCATCGGCGAGCAGCGTAGATCACGTCGCCGCGTGCGCCCGATCGATGGTGTCGTCGATGGTCGTGCTGAGTAGCATGAGTCGAGTGAACGGGATGCCCCGCAGGTTGTGTGCTGAGCCCGATCAGGTGCTGAGCGGGAGGGATCGCCGATGGCCGACCCGATGACGATGGCCGCGGCAGCCAGCGTCGTGGCGGCATCGCCTACCACGGTCCGCAATCGTCTGGCGGCCATCGCGCGCTCGACCGGCACCTATCGGACCGTGCTGGTGCAGATGCTGCAGGACGCCGTCGGCCGCGAGGTCGCCGACGTCGAGGTCGTAAATGGCGACGGCGAACTGACCGAGGTGGGCGAGGAAGCGAGCCGACTGGCGGCCGCCGGTCTCGGCGACGACGCGATCGATCGCGTCCGGGAGTTCACCGACCTCGCCGACCAGCTCGGCGTGAACGACACGGACACGGGCGAGGGCCGCCAGAGCTAGAGGGCACCGACAACGTGGACGGGGCCGACCGGTGGCCGGCCCCGTCCAGGTGGGATGCGCTACATCACGATGACCCTACGGGTCGACGGTGATCTGGCACGTCAGCGTGACGGTCGGATCGGTCGGCAACAGGTCGGTGACCGTCAGCGACCCGTCACCGTTTGCCTCGGTGGCCCCCTCCGACACGTTGCCGTCCGAGTCGGTGCAGACGATGCTCGACGCCGTGCCGCCGTCGACCTGCGAGTCGACCGACACTGTGACGTCAGTCAGCGGTGTGTTGCTGAAGCTCACACCGGCCTCGTTGCCGTCACCACACTCCGACTCAGCGGTCACGGTGCCGGGCTTAGCCGTGTCGCCGTCGGCCACATAGCCGGACGGCACGCTCTCGGTGACGGTGTAGTCACCGACGAAGGAGCTGAGGCTCAGGCCGTCGAGGCACGCCTGGCCGTTGGGGCCCGTCGTGACGGTGGTCCCGCCGGCAGGCAGGTCGCCCCCGGTGATGGTGAATTCGACACCCGCATGTGGGTCGACATCAGATCCGGCTGCGGCGTGCTTGCGCGTCTTTGAGATCAGGATCGCGCCAGTCTCCGGTTCGTCGGTGAACGTGCACGTCACCGTCTCGCCAGCATCCAGGCCGATCGATGCTGGATCGCTGCCGTCGTCGCACGTGGACGACACCAGGTTCCATCCGGCCGGGACGGTCTCGGCGACGTCGAACGTGCCTGGCACCAGATCACCGAACGTCCGCGAGTCCTTGCCCGCATTGCCGGTCGCTGTCGTCGTCAGGGTGAACGGCGACGGCGTCAAGGTGTTCGACGTGAACTCGAACGAACCGGTCCTGGAGTTCGTGATCTTCTCGACGATGATCGTGCCACGCGCTTCATTGAAGTACGTGCAGTCGAGGACGTCGTCGTCGGAGTCGATGTCGAACGTCACCAACGACCCGTTGATCGTTGGCGTCACCCCTGTGCTCGCGCTGCAGTCCACCTCAACGAAGTCCCACCCACTCGGGATGTCGGTCTCGTCAACGGTGTATCCCGTGCCGAACAGCACGTCGTTGTTGAAGTTCTTGACGCCGCCGTCCATCAGACTGAAGGTGTTCGGCGTGGTCGGATCGGTCGGGAAGTTCTTCGTGTAGCCGAAGACCGCCGTCGCGCCGTCAGGGTCGGTCTGCTTGCGGATGATGACGTTGCCGCAGTTCTGCAGGTCGATCGGAACCGGTGCCACGAAGTCCTTCAGCTGGGAGTTGAACGCGTCCGACGACCGGCTCTTCAACATCGCGCTGCCGAACGACGCGCAGCTCTCGTCATCGAAGATCAGCCGCAGGTCGATCTGTGCCTCTCCGAATGTCCGCGCCTGCTTCGACCCTTCAGAGATGAGTCCGTCAGATTCCGCAGCGGGGATCGGTGACTGGTTGATCGTGCCGGTTGCGCACGGGTTGCCACCGCAGATCGGCGACGGCTCGTCGAGGTCCATCGTCGGACCCCACGCAGTGCCGCTCCACTCCCGCACCGTGACGTCGGCGCGTGCGCCGCCTTGGTCGATGGCGTACTCGATGAGCAGGTCACCGGGGGTGCGGAGGACGTTGGGTCCGGACGTGCAGGGGGTGTCCGACTGGTTGAACTCGAAGTCCATGAGCGTCGTCCCGGATGGCTCCGAGACGCGACTCCAGGCGAGGTTCACGTACCCCGGGTGCCCGCCGGTGCCGGCCTCCTCATAGAAGTGGAAGCTCAGCAGGTCGCTCTTGTTGGGCGGAATCGAGTCGGTTGTTGCTCCCGGACAGACGGTGTCCTCCTTCACGCCGCCCGCATAGGAGTCGTCGCCTGTGCCGTTCACCGCGTCGGTCGCCCGGATCTCGGTGACATTGGCCCAGTCCAACGACGGCGGAGCCGGATCGTCGACCTTAAGGTTCGCGTCCTCGTCGATCTCGAAGTTGCTGCCCGGGAGGGAGGCCTCGGGGTGACTGGCGAATGCCGGTACGAGTGAAGTCAGGAGCAGGATGAGGGCCGTGCCGATCAGCAAGGCCAGGCGGAGCGGTGTTCGTCTGAACACCGAGGTCACGGATGTAGCTCGCATGGATGCGTCCTTACGCAGAAGTACAGGGGGAGGTCAGATCTGCGTGGCTGCGAGCATGGGACCGGTTCGGTACGCCACCGCATGCGGAGGCACACGGCGGGCGGTCCTGGGGCTCCCCCATGACCACGGTTATTGAATGGCACCGCGGGTAGTTTGGGGGCTACCTCCCTGCACGGCCGGCACAGATGATTTGTGGAGGATCGCGTGTGACCGGGCTCTACGTGCGGGGAGGTCCGCGTGCGTCCACGCC
>DASUUK010000111.1 GCA_036374135.1 Euzebyales bacterium | reverse complement strand
TACTGCAAGGAGCGCTTCGACCGTGCCATGCCGTACTGTCCGAACTGCAAGACTCGCAAGGGCACCAGGGGCTTGGGAGCGCCCGGCGGCTCGATGCCGTTCTAAGCTGCTCGGGGCATTTGTAGCGACCGCTCGATGTGGCTGGTGTGCGGTGTCAACGTCGCTCGCCGTGCTACGTGGACCTACGGCTCATCCCGGTAGCGCCGAGCCGTTCTCAGGACCCGTGCGGGCAGCCGAAATATGCCTCGATCAGGTCGAGGATCCCGTTGACGGAGATGCCCGTAAGGGTGACGTACGACAATCCGGACGGCAACGAGTTCGGCTTCGGCAGCACCGGCGTGATCAGCGCGGCGGCTCGTGCCCGGCGGCGTGCGCGCGCTCGCGGCCATAGCTTCGCCGCATGCGAATCTGCCGGCATCCCCGGATCTGCAATGGTTCGCCGGGTGCTTCGTCCGGCCTCGGGACTTCGTGCCCAGACACCTGTTGGACGGTCCGGGCTGACGATGCGTCAGGCCTGCCGACCCGAGTCGCCACGGTCTTGGTCGCCGGGGTGACCGTGAGCTACAGACCAACCCCGAGTGGCGGTTGACGGTCGCGGTCGAGGCCCGGGCTGCCGACTCGAACGACTTGTTGCAACATTCGGCGGGTGTTGGGCTTCTGGTCGACGGCGAGCGCGTGGCCGCGGCGCTGGCCGATGGCGTCGATCCAGGCGCGGTCGTCGGTGGCGTAGATGCGGTTGGACAGTCGCCCGCGGGACAGTGCGACGTACGCGCGTTCGGCGGTCGCCGACGCGGAGGACGCGAACAGGCTGTGATCGACGGTGGCGCCTTGGGCGGTGTCGACGGTGCGGGCGTACCCGTAGTCGACGTGCGCGCCAACGTAGTCGGCCGGCAATGTCACCCGGGCGGGCCCTTCGAGCGACCGATGGGCTCCGTCCAGCTCGACCGTGACGTGTCGGCGGCGGGTGGCGGCGACGCGGCCGGTCATGCCATTGCGAACGGCGACGGTGGTGCCGTCGGGTTGGGTCAACCGGTGGTTGCGACGGAGGATGACCTCGTCGCCAATCGCGAGGTTGACCGTCCGGCGGTCGTCCGGCGCGCGGTAGGTGCGGGAGCGCCGGGCGATGTCGCCGCGGGCGACGAGGTGGACGCGTGCGAGCCGGTTGAGCTCGGCGACCGTGGCGCGCTCCGTGGCGAGCATCAGCACGCTGTGACCGGTGTTGCGGTGAGTGAGCCAGTCGTCGACCATCTCCATCCACGCGTCGACCGGCCGTGTGTAGTGGTCGGACACCGCGCCCTGCGCGCGCAGGACGTTGACCGCGGCGGCGGGTTGGTGGTCGCGGACGAGTTCGGCGGCGTCGCGGTACACCGAGTCGCGGAACCGGTGGTTCTGGCCGAGGACGGAGGCGCCGAGCCGCTGGGCGAGGGCGTAGTGGCCGCCGCCGACGTCGACCGACGGGATCTGGCGGTGGTCACCGACATCGACGACCTTGCCACCGACCGCGTCAACCGCGCGCTGCAGCGCCAGGCGCCTGCGGGTGGGGCACATAGCCGCCTCATCGAGCACCACGACCACGCCGTGCGGCAGCCTTCGGCGGCTGTGGTGGAGCTCGGCCAAGAGCCGGTCGACGGTGGCCGTATCGGTGATGCCGGCGGACACCGCGAGTTGGTGCGCGGCAGTGGCGGATGGCGCAATGCCAACGACAGGGATGCCGGCGGCGTCCAGCGCCGCGCGGTAGGCGCCCAGCGCAGTCGACTTGCCCGTCCCGGCCTTGCCGACCACCACATCCACGCCCGCACCTGAGGAGGCGAGCGTGCGGACCATGGACTGCTGATCTGGGTCCAAGCCAGCACGGGCGGAGAGGACCCTGTTGACGATCCGGAGCGGGATTCGGGCGACGCCAGCGTCCCGGCGGCTGGTAGCGCGGTGCAGCAGTTCGGTTTCAGCGGCGAGCAGGTCGATCGTGGTGTAGCGGCGCTCGGCCTGATCGACGGTGCGGATGATGCGGCCGGTGGCGTCGCGGACGCGCAGCAACTCCCCGCTGGTGCGGGCGGCGGGGGCGAGGACCGGGACGACACGGTCGTCGCGCAGCAACCGGTTGACGAGGATCTCGACGCGACCGGCGGCATTGTCGGCGGTCACGCCGTGGATCGCCGAGTGGCCGGCGAGGTCAATGACCGCGTCGCGGCGGGAGAAGCTCGACGACTGCCTGGTCACGCCGTCCGGGCCGGTCATCGCATCCAGCAACCTTCGGACGTGCGGGATGCGTGACGGGTTGTGCTGCACGCCGGTTGGTAGCGTCGCCTGGAGGATCCGTCCGGGATCGTGGCCGGCGGCGATCGCCTCACGAGCGAAGCGGTCGTGCAGCAACCGGCCATCGCCGACCTGGACCTTCGCGTGGCGGGTCGCGAGCGCCGCGGTCTGCGCCCCGCGGCCCGACGCAGTGTCAGGGTCAAGGCCACGCGCCGCCAGGGCGGCCGTGATCTGGCTGCGCCGCTTCGACCACACCCGACACAGGCCGGGTGGGATGCCGGCGACCTCCCACTGCTCGTCACGGCGCTCCCAGCCGACGCCAAGCAGACGGGTCAGTTCGGCGCGAAGCGCTGCCTGGTAGATGCCGTCGGCGGCCTTGGCGTGCTGGAACAGCAGCCCACCGTCGAGCGCCGCGCGGCGCCCGTCAGGCGCCTCGAGAGTGTTGACGAGGATCGAATGCGAGTGGAGTTGCGGATCGCCCTCGCGGGAGCAGCGGTGCATGAAGTCTGTCCGCAGGAATCCGAGGTCGGAGCCGTCTTGCCGGTCGATGCCGTCGCGGCCGAGCCGGGCGACACACGCGTGGGCGGTGAGGTAGCCGACCGCGGCGTCGACCGCCGCAGCCTGCGCCTCCCATACCTGCTCGCGGGCATCCTCGGGCGCGAGCGCCCACAGCGCCGAAATCGACTTCGGCGGCGAG
>DASUUK010000110.1 GCA_036374135.1 Euzebyales bacterium | reverse complement strand
CGCTTCGAGATCACCGACTTCGTCCCGCAGGACGACCCGGCACTCGAGACGTTCGAGACGCTGCAGGAGCAGTTCGCCGGCGGCTTCGACGAGCGCACCGAGGTGCTGCTCACCGGCGACGTTGCCACGCCCGACGCGCACAATGCGCTGGTCGCGGCACTCGACTCGGTCGGCGAGGTCGACGCGGTCGCGACGCTCGGCTCGCGGGCCGACGCGACCTCGATCGCGTCCGTGCTGGCGCCGGTGTTCGCGGACGGGCAGACCTTTGGACCTCCGGAGGATGTGGCCGCGGCCGCTGGTGGGCAGTCCGCTGGCGTGACCGACGGTGAGCAGCCGGCCGGTGCGCCGCCCGGTGCGCCGCCCGGTGACCGCCAGGCAGCTGCGGGCGCGCCGTTGGACACCGTGCGTGACGAGCTGACCACCCTCGGCCTGCGCCCCGATCTGACGGTCGAGCCGGACGCTGACGTCGATGCGCTCTACGCGGCCGTGCTGGCCGGCGTGCCGGGTGCCGAGCAGGTGCTCGCGAGCACCGACGACGGCGAGTGGCTCGAGCGGGTCGCGCTGCGCACCACCGCAGGGCAGGAGGGCGCGGCCGCGCTGCGCGACGACCTGCAGGCCACGTTTGACGGCGTCACCGATACCGGCGCGTCAGTGGTCATCACGTCACCCGAGATCGTCCAGGCGCAGCTGGGCCAGGACGTCGAGGACTCGCAGCTGCTGTCCCTGCTGATCGCCCTCGTCGCGGCCATGGCGCTGCTGGTCGTCTACTACACCGTCACGGCGCGCCGGCCGGCGGTCGGGGTGCTGACGGTGCTGCCCGTCGGGCTGGTACTGGCGCTGACGTTCGGAACGATGGCGCTGACGGGGATCCCGCTGAACCCGGTGACGGCGACGTTGGCTGCGCTGTCGATCGGCATCGGCGTCCCGTTCACGATCCACGTGACGTCGCGCTTCCTCGAGGAGCGCGCGCGTGCCGGGGACGCCGGGTCTGCGACGCCCGAGGCGGCCGGCCGCGAGACGGCGCTGCGACGCACGATGGCGCAGACCGGCGGGGCGCTGGTCGGCTCGGCGCTGACCACCGCCATCGGGTTCGGGATCCTGACGACGTCGACGCTGGTGCCCTTCGAGCAGTTGGGCTACGTGATCGTGTACGCCATCGCCTACTCGGTGGTCGCGTCGATCCTGGTGCTGCCGAGCCTGCTCGCGCTGTGGGACCGCTGGGACCGCAGACGCCGGGTCGGGGCGACATCGGATTATCCCGACACCGCTGGTGAGCCGCTCGGCGACCGGACGCCCGCGGGCGCTCCGACCGGGCACTGACCAAGGGCGTGCACCGCGTCGCCCGGCGGGCGCCCCTACCGTCGCGCGCCGTCGGACAGCGGACCGGTAGCCTGCCGGTGTGAGGCCTCGGACCGTCGGCGCGACACGGCGGGAGCGGGAACGCCCGCTGCCCGGTGACGCGCTCGTGCCCGAGTGCGTGATGCAGGCCACGCACGCCGTGACGATCGCCGCGGCGCCCGAGGACGTCTGGCCGTGGCTTGTGCAGATGGGTGCGGGGCGGGCGGGCTGGTACAGCTACGACCGACTCGACAACGGCGGGGCGCCGAGCGCCGAGAGGATCGTCCCGGCACTGCAACAGATCACCGTCGGCGACGTCATGCCGGCGCTGCCCGGCGCCACGGACGCCTTCGTCGTCGCCGACGTGCAGGAACGGCACCATCTGGTGCTGTCCGTCCCGACGCCGGCGGGGGCCGTCCGGGCCTCGTGGGCGCTCGTGTTGGAGCCGGATGGTGGACGCACCAGACTGATGGTGCGTGCCCGACTCGGCGAACTGCGGGTGACGTTGCCGTGGGTCGGCGACGTGCGCGTGTCCCCGGTGGCTGCGCACATCGTCGCCACTCCGGTGCACCTGGTGATGCAGCGCCGGCAACTGCTCGGGATCCGCGACCGCGTCGAGGCGGCGGGCGGGCGAACGACCCCCGTTCCTCGTTCCGGGGCCGGTGGCGGGGGGCCAGGCGCGCCGACCGCGCGCCGACCGTCGCCACCGTCGCGGGAGGTCGTGGCCTTTCCCCGGTCGCGCCGGATCATCGTGGACATCGGACGGGTCGCTCGCGCACGCAACACCGTGAACGGCTTCCTCGAGATCGATGTGACCGACATCCGCCGGCGCCTGCGCGACACCGGGACGACAGGCGGCCCGGACCTGTCGCTGACCGGCTACATCGTCGCCTGCGTCGGCCGGGCCGTCGCCGCCGACCGGGCGGTCCACGCCCTGCGCGATCTCCGCGGACGCCTGGTGCGGTACGACGACGTCGACGTCAACGTGTCGGTCGAGGTGCAGCTCGAGGGTCGCTCGTTTCCGATGAACCACGTCATCCGCGCCGCGCACGCGCGGTCGGTCCACGAGATCAGCGAGGAACTGCACCGTGTCAAGCGGGACCCTGGCCAGAGCCCGACGGCGCGGCTCGCCGCTGGCGCGCGGGTGTTCCTGGCACTGCCCGGTGTGGTGCGCCGCTGGGCGTTCCGGACGGTGTACCGGCTGCCCGCCAGGCAGAAGGCCCTGATGGGAACGGTGGGGGTGACGGCGATCGGCATGGTCGGCCGCGGCGGCGGCTGGGGCACCGCGTTCCAGGTCCACCCGCTCGAGATCGTGGTGGGCGGCATCGCCGTCACGCCCGGCGTCACGGACGAGGGGATCGCGCCGCGCGAGCACCTCCACGTGACGCTCAGCTTCGACCACGACGTCGTCGACGGCGCTCCCGCCGCGCGGTTCGCGTCCCGGCTCAGAGATCTCATCGAAGGTCCCGACGTGGTGCTCGGCGACCGCGCGCAGCGGCGCGCCGACCCGTCCGATCCGTCGCCGACCTGAGGTCGCGACGGCGGGTCCACCGTGCGGGATCGCGCCGGCGCCGACGGGCGTGCCGTTGCGAGGGGATCCGCCGGGCAGAAGGGCTCTGGCCCATCGCGTTCACTTACCGCAAGCCGGCTTCGTCACGTCCCGTTCGAACTCGTGATCGGGATGTGGCTGGTGGTCCGCGGCTTCGCCGAACCCGCGTGACCCGCCGTCTCGAAGAGGACCGTCCGCGCCTGTCGGCATGTCCCCGCGTGGCGGGACGTCCGGCTCTACCCGTCCGACGACCCCGTCGCGATAGTGGAACGCCGGAGTGCGTTCATGAACCGACGCCGGGGAGACGACATGGGCGCGAACGCAGAACCCGTGGGTGCGATCACCGCCGTCCTGCCGCATCACCGCGAGCGGGCGGTGCAGGCGGGCACGCCCGGACCCGAGCCGCCACGAGCGTGAGGACGGTGATCAGCTCCCATGAGGTTCGCGTACTTCTACTTCATGAAGCGTGATCCACAGCGTGTGCGTGAGGTGGCGCCGCGGCACGCCGAGTACTGGCGTGGGCTCGCCCTTCCGCACTACCTCGGCGGCCCGTTCGGAGACATGTCGGGAGGGTTGATCACGTTCGACGGCGAGTCCTTCGTTGAGGCTGGCCAATTCATCGCCAACGATCCGTTCCGGGCAGCCCACCTGCTCGAGCGGCACTGGCTCAAGGAGTGGAAGGCCGACTGAGCGTGGTCCGGGCTCGTCTCGCGGGCGGCCTCTCACGCGGCGCCCGTGATCCGGCGGGCGACACGTGCGCGCACGCAGACTGGTTCCATGCCCGTCGATGACCTGTGGCGCGCCGCTCGGGCGGCTGGCGTCTCGGACCGTCGATTGCTCGATGCCATCGGGCGGATCCCGCGCCGCGCGTTCGTCCCACCCGCACACGCGGATCGGGCCGATGTCGACGCGCCGATCCCGATCGCACACGACCAGGTGACGACCCAGCCGTCGCTGTCGGCGCGGATGCTGGAGGCGCTCGATCTGACGGATGACGACCATGCGCTCGAGGTCGGGACGGGCCAGGGCTATCAGACCGCCCTGCTCGCCACGCTCACCGGCTCGGTCGTCAGCGTGGAGCGCTTCGCCGACCTCGCCGCGGTGGCCCGCACGAACCTGGAACGTCAGGGCATCGACAACGTCGAGGTGATCGTCAGCGACGGCACCCGCGGCTGGCCACCCGGCGCACCCTACGACGCGATCATCGTGTCGGCGGCCTTCCCGCGCGTGCCGCGTCCGCTCGTCGAGCAGCTGTGCGAGGACGGGCGGCTGGTCCAGCCGATCGGGCGGGGCGGTGCCGACGACGTCGTCCTGTTCCACCGGACGGCCGCGGGCCTGCGGCGCGTCCGACGGATCTGCCCGGCGCACTTCGTCCGGCTGGTCGGCGAGCTCGGCTACTCGTCCGAGCCGTGACACCCGGTCAAGGCCGGGGCGGCCGGGCGTCGCCTCGCTCGGGACATCGGGAGAGATGGGGCCCCGCGGCGAATCGTGCAGACTGCATGGCTCAGGCCTACTCGCCACGCGAGACCTCGCGACCCCGACACACCGGCTCGCGGTCGTCTCGGGAGAGCCTTGGCCGAGTCCGGTCGGACGACCACCTTCAGGGTTCGGCGTATCGCCTCGCCATTGTTCGAGTTGTCGGTGACCTGGTCTTGGGCGCAGCGACGAGAGCCCAGCTTGCCGCGAGCCGTCGGAGCCGCGCTCCAACCCCGACCCGCAACGGGCGGAGCTCGTATTCGAGGTTGTGGCGAAAAGCTTGAACATGGCGTCTCGAAACCGAGGGTCTGAGCGGGAGCGACCGACGCCGCAGCACGCCGTACCCGACCCCGTGGGACAGCCCCAGGGTCAAGATGTGATGGCGGTCGTGAGCCCAGGAGCCTGCCGAAGCGTTCCACCGTGTCACGTCCATGCCGCGATCTCGATGTCTCGAAGGCCTGGCAAGGCAGGCCAGGGTTCGCCGGCCCGACGAGGCGGGAGCGGTCGCGGGTTCGCCGCACCAACGTGACTGGACTGACCGTGATTCGCTCGCAGCGGAGGTCGCGCGGGTCAGGAGGCGCGAATCGCCTACGCACGCCCAGATCATGTGCCCTGGACGTTGAAGGCGCGGTGGGCTCTACCGGTCCAGCGTAGTCGGCCCGCGGTCCCTCGGCGCCCCCCGCGTCGGCCCCCGCGTCGGCTGCCGAGCTCGGGTGTCCGTTTCGGGTGTCACGTTCGGTTCGTGGCCGGTGTCTTGATGCCGACCGCACGAGACCGGTGGAGGAATGATGACCAGCACGACGCGGATCCCGAAGGCCGAGTTGACCGGCGTCTACGGCGCGATGGTCAGGCGGATGTCCCGC
>DASUUK010000109.1 GCA_036374135.1 Euzebyales bacterium | reverse complement strand
CCGGTCAGTTGCGCAGCGCGTCGAGCACCTTGGCGACGCGCCGGGCACGCGTGGTCTCAGCCTTGGCGCCGGTGATGGAGTCGGCGTGGGCGCGCTGGCGGCTGTAGGACAGCTCGTCCCACGCCGCCCGTGCCGCCTGGTCCTGCGCCAGCTCGGCGGCCAGGTCGTCGGGCACCTCGACGACCCTCGGCGCGTCGTCGACGTCGAGGCGCACCTCCACCTCGTCACCCGCGCCACGGCCGGTGGCACGGCGGGTCTCGGCGTTGAACGAGATCAGGAACCGCCCACCCATCGAGGCGATCGTGTTGCGGTACCGGTGGTCGCCATCGATCGTGACGACGACCGGTACGCGCTTGCCGCGCCCGAACGCCGTCACGACGTCCTCGGGCACGACGATGCCGACGTTGTTGCCCCCCGATGCCAGCAGGGTGGTGCGAAAGGTCTGTGAGGTCTCGGCCATGCGGATCGGACGCCACGACGTGCCCGAACTCATCGCCGACCCGGCGACCACGAGCACGGGATCCGGGGAGCCGCGCCCCTGCACGGCCGGACAGGTCCTAGTCGAGGACGCCGACCAGTGCCGAGGCCGCGTTGCGCACCGCGTTGCCGGAGGTCAGGTCGACCACCGCTCCGGTGATGGCTGCCGCGCGGTCCGATGCCAGGAAGACCGCCGCATCGGCGACCTGGGCCAGCGTCGGTAGCCGCCCCAGCAGCGTCACGTCCTCTGCCCACTGCGCGAGCCACCGCTCGACGCTGACACCCGCCGCGGCGGCCCGCCGCCCGAACAGCTCACCCGCGAACGAGCCGTTGGAGGGTGCGTCGGCGATCGCGTGCGGTCGCAGGCAGACGACGCGCACGCCGCTGGGCCCGAGCTCGACCGCCAGCCGCTGGGTCATCGCCTCGATCGCCGCACAGGTGGTGCCGTAGCCGACGGTCCCGGGGGGCACGACCCGGGACGCGCCCGACGAGAGCGTCAGGATCGTTCCCGACCGGCGCGCCGTCATGTGCCGCGCCACCGCCTTGGTCGTGATCAGGTTGGTCCGCAGGAAGGCGTCGATCGGCTGCATGACCTCCTCCACGGCCAGCTCGGCGACGGGTGTGCCGTGCGCGAACGGGAAGGACACGGCGTTCACCGCGATGTCGATGCCGCCCGCGTCGGCGGCCACGGCGTCGGCGTGCCCGGCGACGGCGCGCTCGTCGAGCGCGTCGACCTCGGCTACGCCGGCGGCGTCGCCGATGTCGTCCGCCACCTTCTCGAGCCGGGCCCTCGACCGCCCGGCGAGGTGGACACGGGCGCCGGCATCCGCGAACGCACGCGCGACGGCGCCGCCGATCGCCCCGCCGCCGCCGTAGATGACCGCGGTCTTGTTCTCCAGCATCATCTCGATCTCCTTCGATGGTGGGATGGCTGCATCTCTCGACGAGGCAGACACCACCGCGGCGAGAAACCGGGCGCGCCCGGTCCGCCCACGTCGGGGCTCGGCCGGTGTCGGTACCCAGGGTGGACATGAAGAGCGAGACGCGTGACGCGAGGGTGGAGTGGTGACAAGCGACCTGATGGCCAGGGCGCGGGCCGGGGACGGCGACGCGTTCCGGACGCTGACCGAGCCGCACCGTCGAGAGCTGCAGGTGCACTGCTACCGGATGCTCGGATCCTTCCAGGACGCCGAGGACGCCCTGCAGGACACGCTGCTGGCCGCCTGGCGAGGCCTCGGGGGGTTCGAGGAACGTGCCTCGATCCGCACGTGGCTCTACCGGATCGCCACCAACCGGTGCCTCAACGCGCTCCGCTCGGCCAGCCGACGCCCCGCCCGGGAGTGGGGCAACCCCGAAGTCGAACCACCCGAGCCGACCCGCCTCGGCGAGGTCGTGTGGCTCGAGCCGTATCCCGACGCCCTGCTCGAGGGCGCGATCGACGTGCCGCTCGGACCGGAGGCACGCTACGAACAGACCGAGGCCATCTCCCTGGCCTTCGTGACCGCGCTGCAGGTCCTGCCCGCTCGCCAGCGCGCCGTCCTCGTCTTGCGCGAAGTGCTCGGGTACCGCGCCAGCGAGGTGGCCGACATGCTCGACTCGACGGTCGACTCGGTCAACAGCCTCCTCAAACGGGCCCGCGCCACCGTGCAGCGCCGCCTGCCGCCGACCGGGGAGCGTGCACCGGCGCCTGCTCCCGACTCACCTGCCGA